>CAZDXI010000220.1:0-5159 GCA_964509095.1 uncultured Rhodobacterales bacterium | reverse complement strand
CGCCGCCAACTGTCTTCGACGGTGACATCAATCGGCGTGCCGTCGGCTTCCTTGAAGCGGTACTTCATATCCCAGATTTGTTCGGCGATAGGGGCGGCAAAGCGGCTCATGGATCGATTCCCGTGTGGCGTGATGGCAGGGCCAACAAACTAGCCCATTCCACAACAGTTTGCACCCCAATTTTAATGCACTACAATATAGGGTGTGGCTTGGGGGCGACTCTGTGGATAACTCATACATAAACCTTGTAAAACTGTGTGTCGGAGCCGAGCAGGTCCAGGATTTGCTGGACTGGCAGGGTTCAGCCCGCGCCAAAGGGCCGGACGGATTGCCACGCCATGTGACGCGGATGTGGCCCAAGCAGAGTGACAAGCTGATGAATGGCGGGTCTTTGTACTGGGTGTTCAAAGGGTTGGTGCTTTGCCGTCAACCGATTGTGCGGCTGGATGAGGTTCAGGGCGCGGATGGGATTGTCCGCTGTGGCATCGTGTTGGATCCCGAAGTCACGCGCACTGCGTCGACGCCAAAGCGTCCGTTTCAGGGTTGGCGGTATCTGAAACCCGAAGACGCGCCACCTGATCTGCGCAAGGGTCGAGAGGCCGAGCCGACGCTGCCTCCTGAAATGAACCGCGCGCTCGCGGAAATCGGGGTTCTTTAGACCTGTCGCCACTCGACGCTTGATTTTACTAAACCGTTTAGTAAAGTTTTTGCCGGAGGGCACGTCATGCTGCAGGAAATTCCAGAAGGTAAATGGGTGGCGTCGTTCCGTCGGGCGCTACAGCTGAACGGCATTGGGCATGGCACGGATGTGGTCATCGTGGCTGAAAGCCAGTCGCGCCCGGTATTGATGCAACTGTGTTCATTGGCGCTTTACGACCTGGGCGCGCGGTTTTCGACGATCCTGTTGCCGACACCAGAGCAGACAGCGCCTGTGCCCGTGAAATCAACCGGCGCATCCAATGCGATCCAAGGCATGCGGCATGTGGTCGAGGCCTTGAAACGGGTGGAGGTCGTTGTGGACGTAACCGTCGAGGGGCTGATCCACGCCGAAGAATGGCCGGAGATCGAAGAGGCGGGTGCGAGGCTCTTCACGATCTGCAATGAGCATCCCGAAATCCTCGAACGCACCGAACCGCAGGCTGATCTTGGCCCCAAGGTAGCCCTTGGGATCGAGATGCTGAAAGCCGCGTCAGAGATGCGGGTGACGTCGGCAGCGGGCACGGACCTGACCATCGACATTCGCGACGCACCTTGCGGGGGAACTCCGGGATTTTCGACATCACCGGGAGGGGTCGCCCACTGGCCGGGAGGGCTGTGCCTGTGTTTTCCGGGCAAGGACACGATCAACGGCACCATCGTGATGGCACCGGGCGATATGAACCTGACGTTCAAGGATTATCTGCGCGACCCGATCCGCTTCACGGTCAAGAATGACTTTGTCACAGGGATCGAAGGTGATCACCTCGATGCGGATCTGTTTCGGGACTACCTTGCGCAATGGGAAGATCCGGTTGCCTATGGGCTGAGCCATGTGGGTTGGGGCATGAACCCGGCGGCGAAGTGGTCCTCGATGGCACTGTATGACAAGCGCGATGTGCAGGCGACCGAGTTCCGGGCATGGGCTGGGAATTTCCTGTGGTCCACCGGGGCGAACCAATATGCAGGGCGTTTCACCCAAGGGCATTTCGATTTGCCGATGCGCGGGTGCACCATTGCCTTGGATGGGGTGGCGGTCGTTGTGGATGGGAAACTTCAGGGGAATCTGGTGTGATGCAACATTTGCGGAGTTTTGGTGATGGCGCAGAGGGCAGCCCGCGAACGCGGGTGGGGGCAAAGCCCACGCCCGTGGGGGCGGTCGTGGGCTGCCCGGCGGTTCCCACCGGGCTGAGCGCTTTGTCCAAGATACGTCGCAAGAGACATCCATCATGACCCACTATTCCGACTACTACGACACCTCTCGCTTCCGGCCCGAGCACCTCGCGATGCTCGACAAGATCAACGAACTCGGCCCCGCCTTTGCCGAGCGCGCCGCCCAAGTGGACCAAAACGCCGAATTCCCCACGCAAAACTACGTCGAACTTGCCGAACATGGGTTCCTGAAACTCGTGATCCCCGAAGAATTCGGCGGCCACGGCTTTTCCTTGGGTGAATACGCCACCATCGGCGCGGAAATCGGCAAGTATTGCGGGGCGACTGCGCTGACGTTCAACATGCACACCTCGTCAATGATGTGGCTGCGCTTTATGTACGAGATGCCGAACCTGACGGACGAAGAACGCGCCGCATTCAAACGCATGCGCGAGCTTCAATTCCCCAAGGTGGTGAATGATGGCGCGATCTTTTCCCAGCCGATTTCCGAGGGCGGCGTCAACTGGACGTCCGATCCCATCGCCACCAATTGCCGGAAGGTCGATGGCGGTTGGGTCATCAATGGGATGAAGAAATTTGCCTCCCTCGCGGGGCATTGCGACTATTACTCCATCGTTTGCACCGAACACTTCGAAGGCATTGATCCGCGCCACGAGGACACGATGGATTTCGCCGTGCACAAGGACACGCCCGGCCTCACGGTCAAAGGCGACTGGGATCCTCTGGGCATGCGTGGCACCGTGTCCCGCGATCTGATCCTGAAGGACGTGTTTGTGTCCGAAGACGACCTGATGATGCCCGCAGGCGTGTTCGGCAAGACCCTGTCCCAATGGCCGCATATGATGGCGACGCTCACGCCGGCCTATATGGGCGTGGCACAATCGGCCTACGATTTCACAGTCGGATACTTGTCCGGCACGCTGCCGGGTATGCCGCCCATCGACCGCCGCGTCTATCCAACCAAACGCGCCACTGTGGGCAAGATGTACCAACGCCTGACCGAGATGCGTATGCTCTGGACCCATGCGTTTTTTGAAGCCAAGCCGTTCCCGTCCAAGGCTGAGGTGATGCGCATCTATGCCGCGCAATTCGCAGTTATGGAGGGCGTGCAGGAACTCGCCGCGCTGGCCATCCGCACCTGTGGCGGGCAGTCGATGCTGAAGACTTTGCCTTTGGAACGCATCTATCGCGACAGTCGCTGTGGTGCGCTGATGTTGCCCTATACCACGGAAATCATGGAGGATTACCTCTCCATGATGAGCGTCTATGACATGGATGAGATCGACAAGGTGAACACCGAAACCGTCTCCGCGCGGATTTCCATGTGGCGTCCGGCGGCTGAGTGAGATGCCCGCAACAACTGTCCGCTGCTCACGCAGCTATAACAGGCCCGCTGATGCGATATGGTCGATCCTGCGCGACTTCGCGTCCGACTGGCACCCGGCGATTGAAACCTGCGCGCAAGAGATCACCGCTTCAGGCGCCGTGGTCCGCGTGTTCACCGGCACCGATGGCGGCACCTATCGCGAGCGTCTGACCTATCTCAGCGACACGGACCGGCGGCTATCCTATGTACTGGAATCCGGAATCGCAGGCGTCACATCTTATGCGGGAGAC
This sequence comes from uncultured Rhodobacterales bacterium, assembly GCA_964509095.1. Classification (GTDB taxonomy): domain Bacteria; phylum Pseudomonadota; class Alphaproteobacteria; order Rhodobacterales; family Rhodobacteraceae; genus Aliishimia. Next base: position 1,673 of record CAZDXI010000220.1, on the reverse strand, counting down.
GTCCAGGTCCGCGCGACCGGAGAGTCCTCGTGCGCCGTTGAGTGGTGCGCTCGGATCGACGCGCCGCAAGACCGGTTGGACCAAATCGCGAAAGGCACCGCTGCCATCTTTGAGTCCGGTCTTGTCGCGTTGGACGCGCAATCTGTACCGCCCGCGCGTCCGGCACCAAAGCGTGACGCCGTGACAAAGCTGGAAACGTTCCGGTTCGAGGGCGACGTCACTCTGTCCGGGCTAGAATCCCCCGGCGCGCAGGCTGACACGCTGGTTCTGTGCTTGCATGGCATCGGTGGCGCTGCGGACAACTGGCGTGCGCAGCTAGAAGCCTTGGGCAGCACGTACAAGATGATGGCTCTCGATATGCGCGGGTATGGGGGCAGCACGCTCGGACCTGCTCAAAGCACGGTGGAGGATTACTGCGCCGATATTCTGCGCGTATTTGAACAAAGCAAAGCGAAGCGTCTGATCCTGGTTGGCCTATCCATGGGCAGTTGGATCGCGACAAGTTTTGCCATGCGTCATTCTGAGCTTTTGTCAGGCGTTGTTCTGGCCGGTGGCTGCACTGGAATGTCCGAAGCAAGCATCGAAGCGCGAACCAACTTCCTGTCCTCGCGTGCCGACCCCCTGGCCGCTGGGCAAACCCCTGCGGATTTTGCGCCATCCGTTGTGGAACTCATCGCTGGTCCACATGCGACGCAGCACCAGCGCGCGGCCCTTGCAGCTTCTATGTCAGCTATCCCCTCGGCCAGTTACCTCGACGCACTGACTTGCTTCACCAACCCGTCTGAGACGTTTGATGTCTCGCGTATCACCTGCCCGGTGTTAATGCTGACTGGCGCCCATGATCGTCTCGCGCCTCCGGACGAAATCCGCTTTGTCAGTTTGCGTATTCACGCAGCAGGCCCCACCCCGGACGTCCGTTTCGAAGTGCTGCCGACTGCTGGGCATGTGTGTAATCTCGAAGCTCCGGACGTGTTCAACGACCACCTGTCCTCTTTCCTGTCGCGCCTTCCTGATGCGTGTCTGCAGCACTCTCCCCGGGATGCGCGCAAGGCGCAGAAGCGCCAAACCATCCTTGATGCGGCCCTGTCCGAGTTCAGTCAAAACGGCTTTGATGGAGCCTCCATGGCTGCAATCGCATCTACAGCCGGGGTCTCTAAGCCGACGCTTTATTCCTATTTCGGGGATAAGGAAGGCCTGTTCGCTGCGATCCTCGAACAGGGCCGTGTGCATCTTTTGACCCCACTGACGGGCAATGGTGGGTCCTTGGTGGAACGGCTTTGGGCGTTCAGCTGGACCTATGCCGACTTCGTGTTGCGACCGGATATGCTGTCTTTGGCGCGGCTCGTGCTCGGCGCGGCGGCCCGCCGACCAAAAGTGGCCGCTGCATACCATGACGCTGGCCCCGGACAGGCCCTCGCCGGATTGGTGGCGTTCATAAATCACTGCCAAAAGTCAGGCGAACTCATCGAAGCCGACCCGCACCTTGCCGCTCAAAACCTCTGGTCCTTGATCCTGTCCGGTCCTCGGGACGCGCATTTGCATCATGTGAACCGATCCGTCGACAGGTCAGAACTCGCAGCCACAATCGTGCACGGGCTCCAAGTGTTTCTCAAAGCCTACTCCACATCTCCTGATGCCGATCTTTTGGAACTCTCCACCCAAACGCCTCCTGA
>CAZDXI010000219.1:0-5211 GCA_964509095.1 uncultured Rhodobacterales bacterium | reverse complement strand
CTTTGTAGATGTCGATATTGTCAAGGTAATCAAGGCATTGCAGCACGTAGTGGCTCGGATCATAGAGCATATTGCAGCGCGCATGATTATCGACGCGCTCCAAGAACATTTCGAACGTGACGCCGTCATGCAGATCCTCACCGGGGTGGATTTCATAGCAGATGTTCACGTCATTGGCGTCCGCGTGATCGAGGATCGGACGCCAGCGTGCGGCGAGTTCGTCAAAGGCGGTTTCAATCAGGCCCGCAGGGCGTTGCGGCCACGGATAGACATAAGGCCAAGCCAACGCACCAGAGAACGACACGTGGTTCTTGATCCCCATATTGGCGGACGCTGAAATCGCTTTCATCACCTGATCCACGGCCCATTCCTGCCGCGCTTTGGGATTGCCGTGCACGGATGGGTCGGCAAAGCCGTCAAAGGCGGTATCGTAAGCCGGGTGCACCGCGACCAACTGGCCTTGCAGGTGCGTGGACAATTCTGTCACCTCTACCCCGTTTTCTGCCGCCTGTCCTTTGAAGGTATCGCAATAGTCCTTGCTTTCAGCAGCCTTGGCGAGGTCGATCAAACGTCCGTCCCAGCTGGGCACCTGAACGCCTTTATATCCGCAGTCTGCGGCCCATTTCGTGATCGAATCCCACGAGTTGAACGGAGCCTCGTCGCCTGCGAATTGCGCCAGAAACAGCGCGGGGCCTTGAATGGTTTTCATGATCTGATCCTCCCTGAAGTCTTCATGTGTCTGGCGGAATGTTCTCACGCAAGTACACGTCGATGCGGATGCGTTCCTGTGTGTGATCCACAGGTGTCTGGTCCACGACTGCTTTGAGCAACCTTGTGGCAGAGCGCACGAGGTGTCCGGTATCTTGCGAGATGATGGCATCAAAGGTGCCCTGTTTTAGGGCGACGCGGGATTCCGGCGTCAGTTCGTGGGCGATGACGACAAGATCCTGCCCACGCTCAGTGCTCTCCAGATATTCGATCAGGCCGGGGTTCCCCGCTGCGGATGAGTAAATTCCGCGAATGTCGGGATTGGCCGCAAAAACACTCGGTAGCATAGCGCGGATCAAGTCGGGGTCATCGCGCCCTTCAATGGAGGCAACGACTTCCAGATTGGGGAAATCCCGCCCCATGATCCGGTCAAACCCGCTGCGCCGTTCCAAATGGTCGCGCGCAAGGCGCGAGCCTGTCAGCACAAGGATTTTGCCATCGCCTTGCACAAACCGGCCCATGAGTTCACCCGCTGTGCGACCAGCGGCGACGTTGTCGATACCCACGAAGTGATCGCGGGGCGTGTTCGGCAGGTCGGAAACGAACGCCACCACTGCGAGGCCCCGATCCTTGGCCCGACGCACCGCATCCCGAACAGAGGGCGTTTCCGGGCCGAACACAGCGATCCCGTCGATCTTCTTTGGGTCAATCGCGTCGAGTTGATTGACCAGCGCTGTGGGATCAAAGGGCGGCGTCGTTTGGCGCGACATGCTGATGCGTTGGTGCATCTGCTTGACGGATTGCGCCGCCACCTCGTTTTCGAGTGCGACGACAAATTCGTTACTGGTTTCGGGAAAGATGAACACAAATCGATAGTTCCGCCGACGCGCAAGGCTCGCCGCTGCGGGGTCGCGCACATAGCCGAGGTCCTTGATCGCCTGATTGACCCGCTCAATTGTGACAGCCCGCACGCCGGAGCGTCCGTTTAAAACCCGGTCCACCGTAGCCAAAGACACGCCCGCGACACGGGCGATGTCGTTCACCGTCGGCTTGGCCGGGAATGTATCGGAATCGGCGTCATGCAAGCGGCATCATCCCTTCCAGTTGACCAGACCTTCGAACACCAGTGCGACCGCTTCTGCACCGGGATCGTTGTTGCCCTTGAGGTTTTCCGACGGCACATAGGCGGATCGTCCCGCCTTTGCGCGGTGAATATTTGCTGTGGAATCCGCGCCCTCGCGCGCCGCCTTCGCGGCGGCGTCCAGACCAGACTTCAAGGCGGCCAAGGCAGGCTCCAGCGCGTCGATCATGGTGCGGTCCCCGGCCTTTGCGCCACCAACTTCGCTGACCCGGTCCAGACCAGCCTGCAGAGCAGAACTGAGGTTCTCGCCCCGCGCGAAGGCGTCGCCTGCGGCATTGAAAAAGATCGCAAGGATCACACCCGAAGACCCGCCCATCGTCTGGCTCAGCACCGTGCCGAGCGCCGGGAAGAGCTGCGTGCTGTCCGCCAGAGGCATGTCGGACAGTCGGTCCTTCAAAGCCCGAGCGGCCGTGGCCAGCGTGCTGCCGGTATCCCCGTCCCCGGATTTTGCATCCAGCGCGTTGAGGGAGGATTCCGCTGCAATCAGTATGTCCGCTGTCTGCGTGATGGCGGCGTGGGTCGGAGCGTGATCGGACGGGATCGGCTCAATGGGTTGCAGACCATCGGGGAGCGGTTGCACGTTTGTGTCCACAATCTCGAACATGCCGGGCCAAGCGGAGAGCTCTACAGGTGCGCCGAGCGCAGCCAGGTCGTCTTGCGTTGCAGGCAGCAGGGAGATCGAGAACCCGTGCATATCCAACGACGTCATCATAGACGCCGGGCCGATCACATGGCTGACGATATCGGCTTGCGCCAGTGAATTCGACAGGATCGACATCTCCAACGGTGTGGTGCCACCAAGGTTATTGAGCAGGGCCACGTATGTGCCGGACCCGGTCTTGTCACGCAGCTTGGCCATCACTTGTGCAATAGCCGTGTCTGCGCCGCCGAAATCCACTTGCTCCACCCCCGGCTCGCCATGAATACCAAGGCCAAGTTCCGCTTTGCCTGCCGGGATGCGGTCCTCCTTGGGGGAGCCGGGCACCGTACAGGTATCCAGCGACGTGCCCATCGACACCACATTCGCGATCACGCGGCGTGCGACCGCGGTCACGACGTCCAACGATGCACCATCTTCGGCGAGTTTGCCTGCAATCTTGTGTACGAACAAAGTTCCCGCCACGCCTCGCGGCTGCGGCAGGTCGGGAAGCGCGACATCGTCATCGACAACGACCATTTCCACCTTGCGCCCCAAGGCGCGGGCGCGTTCGGCGGCAAGACCAAAATTCAGGCGGTCACCGGTGTAATTCTTCACGATCAAAAGGCACCCAGCCTCCCCTGTCACGGCGAGGATCGCGGCCAGAACAGCATCCACGGAGGGCGAAGCAAACACCTCCCCACACACGGCTGCCGTCAGCATGCCTGCCCCGACAAAGCCCGCATGCGCCGGTTCGTGTCCCGACCCGCCACCGGAAATCAGCGCCACGCGCGATCCGTCCCAATCGCTGCGCGTCACAACCTTGATATGCGGATAGCCGTCCAGCCGGGACAACCGCCCGCCGGAACAGGCGATCAGCCCGTCAATCGCTTCAATCACCAGCGTCTGTTTGTCGTTAATAAACTGAGGCATAAGGGATCTCCTTCACGTAACGCGCGCGCCAGCGCGGTCGAAATAGAGGGGGTTTTGCACAGTGACCTGCACCGTATCGCCAGGCTTGGCCGGATCGTCCGGTGCAGTGACCGTCACGATGTCATGATCTGCGACTTTCAGGTGCAGCCGCGTCTGATCGCCCAGATGTTCGAACCGGGTCACGACGCCCTCACGGCCCTGCCCCAGCACGATATGTTCCGGACGTAGGCCAATCTGATGCGCGGTATCCGGCGCGGATGCGTCAAACAGGTCAGCAGGCAATAGGTTGATGCGCGGCAGGCCCAGACGCGCCGCAACATAGGCTGAAGCGGGGTTTTCGTAGATGTCACGCGGAGTACCGAACTGCACCAGCTTGCCTTCGTCCAGCACGCCCACATGGGTCGCCATTGTCATCGCTTCGATCTGGTCATGGGTCACATAGAGGAACGTCGCGCCAAGGTCGGCGTGGATGCGTTTCAACTCCACCCGCAAGTCCGCGCGCAGCTTGGCGTCGAGCGAACTCAGCGGTTCGTCCATCAGGTAAATCGCCGGGTCCCGCACCAAGGCGCGCCCAATGGAGACGCGCTGCATTTCGCCTCCAGACAACTCGGTCGCCTTGTTGTCGAGCTTATGCGCAATGCCCAGAACGGTGGCGACTTCCAAGACCTTTGCGGCGATTTCATCCTCGGGCGTCTTCAACACTGGCGAGCGCAGCGGAAAAGCCAGATTATCTCGCACCGACAGATGCGGATACAGCGAGTATTGCTGAAACACCATTGCCACATCGCGCTGCGCCGGGGTTTCCTGACTGACGGGACGGCCGTCGATGAACACCTCGCCCGCGTCGGCTTTTTCCAAACCAGAGATGACGCGCAAGGTGGTGGTCTTCCCAGCCCCCGTGGGGCCAAGAAGGACAACGAACGATCCGTCCTCAATCTCCAGCGTCATGTCAGATATCGCCTTGGTCGATCCAAAGGCCTTAGAGACGTTTTGCAGTCGAACCTCAGCCATTGCTCAGCACCTCTTCGTTCAGGCTGGAGCGGAGCGCGTGACCTGATTTCGCATCAAACAGCGTGATCGTCTGGCCTGCGAAGTCGAGGCCGACATTTTCACCGGGCGTGGCAATCTGTTCCGAACCGATGCGCGCCTTCAGCTCTCCGTTCGGTGTGTCCAGCGTGATGATTTGCGTGGTACCGAGGTATTCCGCAGCCAGAACGCGCCCGCGATAAGCCCCGTTGTCGTTCAGGCGGATGTGTTCGGGGCGCACGCCATAAACCAGATCGCCCTTGGCACCGTCGCGCATCGCGGGCACGGACATGGTGTGTCCATCGAGTTCGATCTCTGTCTCCCCTGCCCCGTATTGCCCTGAAAAGTGGAGGAAATTCATCGACGGGGAGCCGATGAAATTCGCCACGAACATGGTCGCAGGCGTGTCATAGATTTGCTTGGGCGTTCCGAACTGTTCGACGACGGCGTTGTTCATGACCACGATCTTGTCACCCATCTGCATTGCCTCAAGCTGATCGTGGGTCACGTAAACTGTGGTGGCGTTCATGCGGTCGTGCAGGGCGCGCAGTTCTTCGGCCATATGCTCGCGGAACTCCGCATCCAACGCACCAAGCGGTTCGTCCATCATGAAGGCCTTGGGATCCCGCACGATGGCACGGCCAAGGGCGACGCGCTGGCGGTCCCCACCCGACAGCCCGCCGACGGGTTTTTTCAGGATGTCGGCGATGCCCAGAATCCCGGCAACTTCATCGACCTTAGCTTTGACTTGTGCACGCGGCATGCC
>CAZDXI010000218.1:0-5230 GCA_964509095.1 uncultured Rhodobacterales bacterium | reverse complement strand
CCTACCGGGCCTTCGGCACTGAACTTGGCCGTGACGCCACCCCGTTGGAGGCCGACCTGCCGCGCTTTGTCGATCTATCTAAGGATTTCCACGGCAAAGCCAAGCTGCAAGAAACGGGTGTGCGGTCCAAATGCGTCACGCTGTTGATTGACGGCCCGGATGATGCCGACCCTTGGGGGCGTGAGGCTCTTTATGACGGCGATACCCGCGTTGGGCGACTGACTTCGGGCGGGTACTCGGTGCATTTCGGCAAGTCCATCGGCATGGGGTACGTACCCCCTGCGCTGGCAATGCCGGGTCAAAAGCTGAAAGTGCGGATGCAGAACCAGCTTTGGGATGCCGAAATCGTCGAAGACTCACCCTATGATCCCAAAAACGAGGCCATCCGTCAGGATGGATGAGTGCGTGCTCTGTGATCAGCGCGCGCGCTGATCCAGCCACGTTTCCCAGTCCTCGCGCGTACCGCTGAAGACATTGAGATCAATGTCCCCTTGGGTCCCCGGCAAGATTCCCGTCGCGGAGTATTGCCAGAACGCCCACGGCTGCCCCGGATAGGCCTCGCGCAGTGACTTCGCGGTGGAGCGCAGCCAGAATTCCTCCCAGCGCATCGCAGACAGCCCCGCGTCGCGGTAGAAATTCGGGGTGGTGTAAATAATCGGTCGCTGCCCGTAATGCGCCTCTACGATATCCAAGAACACCTTCATTTCTGCGCGCACGATATTGCCCGGTGGCCGACGTTTGCAGGTCGGGGAAAACGGGTTCCATTCCATATCCAGCACCGGGGGCAGGGCACCCGCTGACTTCGGGACATGCCGGATGAACCAGCGCGCCTGAACCTCTGGCTTGGTGCAGAAGTAATAGAAATGGTAGGCCCCGCGCTTGATGCCCGCGCGAGCCGCACCACGCCAATGCTTGCGGAACATCGGGTCTTCCAGATCGCCGCCTTCGGTCGCCTTGATAAAGGCAAATTCAACACCGGCACCTGCTGCGCGCCGCCAATCCACTTGCGTCTGGAAGCGGGACACATCAATGCCAGTGACGGCAAAATTCGACGGCTGGCGGCCCACAAACCGCACCGGATCACGATCCCCGATCACGCCGGGCGGAGGCGTCCCGCAGGCCGCAAGAAAGCCAAGGGCCATGATTAAAACAAAGCGCAACATCACTGATACCTTACCTCTGAAACGTTTCAAATCGCTGAACCTCACGCCTCTTCGCTCCGATCAGTGGCCGGGGGCGGGGCGGGCATCAGGGCGCATAGCTCTTCATAAAGCTCGGCGCTCATCTCATAACCCATGCCCGCCAAGGATGGTTCCAACTGAGCAGACGATCGCGCGGACAGGATCGGTTGCACCCCATGCGGACACGCTGCTGCCCAAGCCACCGCTAAGGTCGCAGGGTGCACGCCCTCGCGCCCAGCTACCTCTGCCAACCCAGCCGCAGCCTCCTGCATCGCCGCCTGCCCGTAGCGCGCGGCATAACGATCATCCTCGCGCAAGCGACCCGCGCCACCCGCGCTGTATTTCCCGGTCAGCAAACCGCCGCCCAGCGGCGAATATGTGCAGGCCGCGATCCCCTGATCTTCGCACATGGGCAAAAGCTCAACCTCCGCCTGCCGCTTCACAAGGTTATACATCGGTTGCAGCACATCAATGCGGGTGTCGTACTCTGCCGCGATGGCTTGTGCCTTCATCACTTGCCAGGCCGCAAAATTAGACAGCCCGATATGCCGGATCGAACCTTGCGCCTGCAGCCACGCAAAACAGTCAATGGTCTCGCGTAAATCTGTATTAGGATCAAAGACATGCAAGTAAAGCAAGTCCACCGCGTCCCGCTGCAGCCGCGTGCGGCATTCATCAAACTGCTTCAGCATATTGCTGCGCCCAGCTCCGCCGATATAGCCCACTTTGGTCGCGATATAGAGATCATCGCGCCCCCTCATCAGTCGACCCAAAATCTCCTCAGACCGCCCGTCGGTATAGACCCACGCCGTGTCAAAATGCGTGATCCCGGCATCCAACGACGCCTCAAACAGCGCAGCACTTGCGGCTTCATCGGCCTTGCCACCAAACTGCATCGTGCCAAATGAAAAAGGGCGCACCGGTGCGCCGGACCGTGTGGTAAGCTGTGTCATAAGCGCAGCTTGGCACGGGGTCAGAAGCGCCACAAGGGAGGGGAGGCGTAACATGGCCGACGGGTTTGAACTGATGGTGGATAGTGCGCGCGCGTTCTTCACGGAACTGGAACAGAACAACTCCAAAGACTGGTTCGCGCCGCGCAAAGACGCCTATACCAACGACATCAAGAAACCGGCCGAACTGCTGGGCGACCTGATCGCCGAGGATCTGTCCCGCCTTACCGGACGCGGGCATAAGCCCAAGCTGTTCCGTATCTACCGCGATGTGCGGTTTTCCAAAGACAAAACACCGCTCAATGCGCATTTGCACGTGATGTGGTCTGATCCCGCCGGGGGTGCTTTGACGCCTGCGTTCTTTTTTGGACTGTCGCCGAGTTACTTCCTGATGGGCACCGGGATCATGGGTCTGCAAGGGGAGGCGCTGACCCGGTTCCGCGCGCATGTGGATCGCGACGGAGATACCTTGCAAGACGCTCTCGATACGGCGACGACCAAGGGCGTGACATTCTCCGATTGGGGGCCGGACCCGCTGAAACGTGTGCCCAAGCCGTACGATGCGGATCACCCGCACGCCGATCTGCTGAAACGCAAATCCCTCGCCGTGCATGCCCCGATCCCGGATACATGGCGTGCAGATGGCTTGGTCAAGGCGATCAACCGGCGCATTGCCGACCTGTCCCCGGTGGCCAAAGCGCTTACCCCAGATTGAAGGTCAGGATTTCCGGACCTGTCCCATGGGGAAGGCCTGCTGTATTCTCCCCTTATTGACGCGAATTTTTTTGGCACTCTGGTCGGAACGCTGTGCCCTTGCGCGCGGCCACGAACTGGGAGGATAGGATTTTGAACATGATGTATCGGGGGGCAGATATCCTCACATCAGGGTGGGCCGACGTCGCATCGGATGCCGCGCTGGAAGAAGCTTGTGATAAGATGGCGGCGCATCGCGTCGATGTGCTTCTGGTGTCCCAAGCGGGCCAGACGTGCGGTGTTATCACCGAGACTGACATCCTGCGCCATGTGTCGCAGAACGGGGGGCTGTCCTCGACGCCAGTATCGCACCTGATGCAGGTAACTGACGCCTAACCCCAACTACCGCCCTTTGCAAAACGCGGCAAACTCCTCGGCAATGGCCGCAGATGCCGTTTCCAGTAATTGCGCCCCCATCTCCGGCGTCGCCAGCGCGGAATGTGATCCCACACGCCCGTCCGGGAAGTCTGCGCGGTGCTGATCGGGCGGGCCGTGACGATCCCCGGAATGGGCGCGGATATAGTCCATACTCAACTTTCGCGGCGGCTCTGCTGCGGCCCCCACTGGTTTTGAACCATGTAAGCGTTGTGTGATCGCGACCTCGGATGGGGTGGCGTGCATACCTTCCCAGTTCCCGAACATCTCTTTTCGCATCTGGTCGACGCTTGGCGGCGCCCACCAGCTTTGCACTTTCACGGCTCCTTCCGGCAGACCGCACACTGCCTCTGCGATGGGCGCAAGGTTGGCGCCGTGCCCGTTCACAATGAACACGCCTCTGAACCCTTGGTCGAGCAACCCTTGGCAGACCTGCGTCACAAGGTCCTGCATCAGCGCGGGCGTGACAGACAGCGTGCCGGGAAAGCTCGTGTTGAACGGGGCAGGGGTGTAGGCAATCGCCGGGGCCACAATCCCGCCCGCGATCTCTCCTGCACGGCGCGCTACCTCCGTCGCACAGATTGTGTCTGTGCCAATCAACCCCATCGGCCCGTGCTGTTCCGTCGATCCGGTGGGTAGCAACGCGCAGCAGCCGGCCTTCAGTCGCGCATCAACTTCGGGCCATGTCATCTGTTCCAGCAGCATCTTGCCCCCTTGAACGAAAAACGGCGGGTCGGTTGCCCGCCCGCCGCCTGTGTCGTTTGGCTGAAATCACAGACCCCACTTGGCCTTGTTCGCGTCAAAAAACCCTTTGGCTTTCTTGAGTTTCACCCAGTTGTTCACGTAGTTGATCCAGACCTGATCGCCCTGTGGCACCAGCATCGCAATCGGGCTGGGGGCGCGGGCTTCGGTGTCTGGCACGCGCACAACGCCGAACTTGTCTTCCAGCGTAGAGCCTTCGATGTTTGATGTGATGAACACATCTGCGCGGCCTGCCAGCACCTCTTGGTAACCGCGTGCGGGGGCCTCAACCACCTTGATGTCGGCGTTCGGGAACCATTCGCGTACCAGTTTTTCGAACGTGGTACCCAACGTTGTGGCAACCTTTACGTCGGCCTTGTTGATCGACTCATAGCCCGAGAAATTGCCCGCCTTATCGGCTGTCGTGAACGGGAAAATCTCCACCGCGATATAGCTTTCGGAAAAGCCCGCCGCCTTCATCCGCGCGGGCGAGATCGAGGCCGAACCCGTGATGTGGTACTGACCCGCGACCACGCCATTCACCAGCGTTTTCCAGTCGGTTGGCACGAATTCCACTTCAACCCCAAGATCTGTGGCCAGCTCATTCATGATGTCGATATCGAACCCTTTATAGGAGTTCGTCGCCGGGTCGCGCACGCTCATCGGGTTCCAGTCGCCCGTTGTGCCGACCTTCAGAACGCCGGAATTCAGGATTTCGTTCAGCGCGGATTGCGCGCTCGCCGCGCCTGCCAGTGTCAGGCCAATTGCAGCGACGGCTGCGGCCTTCAGAAGTCTTTTCATGGATGTCTCCCTGAGGTTTAGCATTCAATGTCAGATTTTTCTGACACTATAGTGACTTGTTGGGTCCGATAGTGCAAATAGATTGGAACCGACCCGTAACAACTCCCCGTAACCAATCTCGTCATCAGGTGTCCCGCACGTATGTCCCAACCCGCAATCGAGCTCGTTCAAGTCAACAAGTGGTTCGGCGATTTCCACGTTCTCAAAGACATCAATATCACCGTGGGAGTGGGTGAAAAGGTCGTGGTGTGTGGCCCGTCCGGATCGGGCAAATCGACCGTCGTGCGCTGCATCAACCGGCTCGAAGAACACCAGCGTGGCACGATCCGCCTTTATGGGCGTGAACTGACTAATGACGCCGCCTCCATCGCCTCCATTCAGGGCGAGGTCGGCATGGTGTTCCAGCAATTCAACCTTTTTCCGCATCTG
>CAZDXI010000217.1:0-5238 GCA_964509095.1 uncultured Rhodobacterales bacterium | reverse complement strand
TCAACATGCGATGACGGCACTGGAGACAGATTTCACGCCCATGTCCGATATGCGCGCCAGTGCCGCGTATCGCATGCAGACCGCGCAAAACCTGCTCTGGCGCTATTGGCTGGAAGATCAAGGTCAAAGCGTACAGGTGCCGGGATGAGCGTGTCCAAACCCCTTCCCCATGATGCCGCGCGCCTGCATGTGACGGGGGCTGCGCGCTATGTAGATGACATCCCGACACCCTCAGGTACGCTGCATCTGGCTTTTGGCCTGTCGCAGATCGCGCGGGGAACGATCACCGCGATGGATTTGAGCGCTGTGCGCGCCCATCCCGGCGTGGTGGCCGTTCTCACAGCAGAGGATCTGAAACGCCCTGCAGATTGTTCGCCGTCCAATCACGACGAACCACTTCTGTGTACCGGAGACATCCACTACCTCGGCCAACCTGTTTTTCTGGTTATCGCAAACGGGCACCTCGCCGCCCGCACAGCGGCGCGTCTCGGAACAGTGAAGATCACCGAACAACCGCCCGTTCTGACAATTGAGGATGCGCTTGCGCGCAATGATCGCTTCGAAGACGGTCCCCGCATCTATGAAAAGGGCCATGCAGAACAGGCCATCACCAACGCCCCGCACACATTAGAGGGGCGGATCGAGATCGGCGGGCAAGAGCATTTTTACCTCGAAGGACAGGCCGCATTGGTGCTGCCGACCGAAGATGGTGGCGCGCATGTGCAGTCCTCCACCCAGCACCCGACCGAAATTCAACACAAGGTCGCCGAAGCCCTTGGCGTGCCTATGCACGCCGTGCGCGTCGAAACGCGCCGCATGGGCGGTGGTTTTGGCGGCAAGGAAAGTCAAGGCAATCACCTTGCCATCGCTTGCGCCGTGGCTGCTGAGCATACCGGTCGGCCCTGCAAGATGCGCTATGATCGAGATGATGATTTCCTGATCACTGGCAAACGGCATGATTTCCGCATCGACTATTCCGTCGGGTTTGATGGCACGGGCCACATTCTGGGGCTGGACTTCACCCATTACACGCGCTGCGGCTGGGCGATGGACCTGTCGCTGCCCGTGGCAGACCGCGCGATGCTACATGCCGGGAACGCCTATCACCTTAAGAATGTCCGCATCGAATCCCATCGCCTGCGCACCAACACCCAAAGCGCGACCGCCTTTCGCGGCTTTGGCGGCCCGCAGGGGATGCTTGGGATCGAACGCGTGTTGGATGATGTCGCACATCATTTGGGTGTGGATCCCGTGGCTGTCCGGACGCGAAATTTTTATGCCTCCGGCGGGGATATTTCTGGCAAGATGAAGCCACAGACCACGCCTTATGGGCAGCCCATCGAAGGCTTCTTGCTGCGGGATATGACAGAGCAGTTGCTGGACAGCAGCGATTACACCCGACGCCGCGACGAGATTGCCACGTTCAATGCGAGCAGCGATGTGTTGAAAAAGGGCATTGCCTATGCGCCGGTCATGTTTGGAATTTCCTTCACGCTGACCCACCTCAATCAGGCGGGCGCATTGGTGCATGTGTATCAGGACGGATCGATCCACCTGAATCACGGCGGAACAGAGATGGGACAGGGCCTGTTCCAGAAGGTCGCGCAGGTGGCCGCAAACCGCTTTGGCGTGCCGCTGGAAATGGTGAAGATCACCGCGACAGATACGGGCAAAGTTCCCAACACGTCGGCCACGGCGGCGTCCTCTGGGTCTGACCTGAACGGGATGGCCGTGCAGATCGCCTGCGACGAGATCCGAGACCGCATCGCGGGGGTGGTCGCCGACATACATCAATGCGACGCGGCACAGGTACGTTTCGAAGACGGGCGTGTTCTGACACCAAATGCGGATATCAGCTTTGCCGAAGCGGCAAGCCTGACATGGCAAGCGCGCATCAGCTTGTCGGCCACCGGGTTTTACAAAACGCCCAATATCGAATGGGACCGCATCAAGGGACAGGGGCGCCCGTTCTTTTATTTCGCCCATGGCTGCGCGGTGTCCGAAGTGGTTGTCGACACGCTGACGGGAGAGAACCGATTGACCCGCGTGGACATCCTGCATGATGCAGGTGCGTCGCTGAATCCGGACCTGGATATCGGGCAGGTCGAAGGCGGGTTCGTGCAAGGCGCCGGCTGGCTAACGATGGAAGAACTGGTCTGGGATGACCGAGGCGCGTTGCGCACCCATGCGCCATCCACTTACAAGATTCCGGCCTTTGGCGATCAGCCGGAAGTGTTTAACGTCGCCCTCTATCACAATGAAAATGCTGCGGAAACGGTGTATCGATCCAAGGCCGTGGGAGAGCCGCCGTTGATGCTGGGCATTTCGGCGTTTCTCGCGCTGTCTGACGCTGTTGCGGCTTGTGGCGCCGCCTTTCCCGACCTGCATGCGCCTGCAACACCGGAACAAATCCTCGCCGCCATCGGGAGGGCGCGAGCATGAGTGCGATCTATGTCGTCATCGACTCCGTCCGGGGGTCCGCGCCACGCGATGCGGGAACCACGATGAAGGTGACCGCAACCGAAACACGCGGTACCATTGGCGGCGGCGCTCTGGAGTATCAGGCGATCGCCCGCGCCCGCGAACTGCTTGCAAAAGGCGCAACTGCGCAGGAGACCGTACCCCTTGGCCCCGGGCTTGGGCAATGCTGTGGTGGGGCGGTGACGTTGAACTTTACCTTCGCACCACACTTCGTTGATTTACAACAATTTCAACGCAAATTGCCCGCTGTGGATAACGACCCGCTCTGGCTGTGGGGCGCGGGTCATGTGGGCCGGTCATTTGTACGATTGGCAACCAGTCAGGGCTGGGACATCACATGGGTGGATGACGCAGCCGCGCGCTTCCCGCCCGACCCCGGAGTCACAACGATCCCGGCGGCGGATATGCCCCTGCTCGCCGCACGCGCCGACGAACAGGCTCATCACCTGATCTTCACCTACAGCCACGACATCGATCTGGCCCTGTGTGCGGCGCTCTTGCAGCGCCAAGTGCGCTCCATCGGCCTCATTGGATCGGACACCAAATGGGCGCGGTTTTCCAAGCGCCTGCGTGAGATGGGGCTTGACCCCGCCCCCATCACCTGCCCTATCGGGGACAAGGCGCGGGGCAAGCACCCGGATGCCATCGCCCATAGTACTCTGGAACGCCTCATGACCCAGATCAGGACCCCCGCATGAGCCCCCTGCTGCGCCTTACTGGGCTGACCAAGGCCTATCCCGGCGTGATCGCCAATGACGATGTCTCGTTGGAGATCAAACCCTCCGAAGTGCATGCCCTTTTGGGTGAAAACGGAGCAGGCAAATCCACTCTGGTCAAGATGATCTATGGCCTTGTCAAACCTGACAGCGGCGCGATGGAGATGAACGGCGCACCCTTTGCGCCGCCCGAACCCCGCTCTGCCCGGGCTGCCGGGGTTGCGATGGTGTTCCAGCATTTCTCCCTGTTTGATGCATTGAGCGTGGCCGAAAACATCGCACTCGGTATGGAAAAACCGCCCCGCATGGGGGACCTCGCCACCCGTATCCGGGATGTCTCGGCAACCTATGGTCTGCCGCTCGAACCGGATCGACAGGTGGGGGATCTCTCCGCCGGGGAACGTCAACGGGTGGAGATCATTCGCTGCCTGCTGCAAGACCCCAAACTTCTCATCATGGATGAACCGACCTCGGTCCTGACCCCGCAAGAGGTTGAAATCCTGTTCAAAACCCTTCGCAAGCTCAGCGCTGAAGGCACGGCGATCCTGTATATCTCCCACAAGCTGGAGGAAATCCGCGCCCTATGTGACGCCGCGACGATCCTGCGCGGTGGCAAAGTGGTGGCCACTTGTGATCCGCGTCAGTCAACCGCGCGTGAGATGGCCGAACTCATGGTCGGCGGTGACCTCTCCGTCCCCCAAGGCCGCCCCGCCGGGGAGGGTGCCACGGCCCTGTCTATTCGGGGTCTGTCCCTGCCTGCGCCCTCTGCCTTTGGCATGTCGCTCAAGGACATCTCGATTGATGTGCGTGAAGGTGAAGTTCTCGGCATCGGCGGTGTCGCCGGGAACGGACAAGACGAATTGCTTCTGGCCTTGTCCGGGGAAGTGCGTTCGCCGCATGGCACACCGCCCCGTGTGCGCCGGGCCTCCGGCCTTCTGGCCGCACCTGAAGAACGTCTTGGCCACGCTGCTGTCCCCGATATGTCGCTGATTGAAAACGCAATGCTCACCGGGTCTGTCCGTCAAAACCTTGAATCCAAAGGCTTTCTGAACTGGCCCGCCGCGCGTGACTTCGCCGAGGACATCATCGCGAAATTCGATGTGCGCACCCCCGGCCCTGCCAACGCCGCACGCTCTTTGTCCGGTGGCAACCTGCAGAAATTCGTGGTCGGTCGCGAAGTCCTGCAGGACCCCGGCGTCCTTGTCGTGAACCAACCCACATGGGGCGTGGATGCGGCCGCGGCAGCCGCGATCCGGCAGGCTCTGCTCAACCTCGCAGCCAACGGTGCAGCCGTCATTGTGATCTCACAAGACCTTGATGAGCTTATGGAAATTTCCCATCGCTTCGCGGCCCTAAACGAAGGGCGCCTCTCCGCCCCTCGCGAAACTGCAGGCCTGACCATCGAAGATAACGGCCTCATGCTCGGCGGAGCCCACGGGATGGAGGTCGCCCATGTCTGACCCTCGCTTCATCTGTCCGGAAATACCTCGGGGGTTTGGGGGCAGCGCCCCCATCAGCACAATAAAATCGCGTGCGCACCTGCGCACCTTTGGATGGCACCACCCATGATTGCTTTGGTCAAACGCCCCGAAGCGTCGCGTGCCTGGGCTTGGGGCGCGCCACTCCTCGCCGTCGCCGCAACAGTCTTTTTCGGAGGTCTGCTGTTCGCCGCCCTTGGCAAAAACCCGGTTGAGGCGATCCGCACGATCTTCATCGAACCCTTGTTTGGCGAATTCGCCTTCTTTTACCGACCGCAATTGCTGATCAAAGGCGCGCCACTGGTGCTGATCGCCATCGGTCTCAGCCTTGGCTTCAAGGCAGGCATCTGGAATATCGGCGCCGAGGGGCAATACATCATGGGCGCGCTATTCGGCGCAGGTGTAGGCCTTGCGTTCTACCCAATGGAAAGCGCGGTCATCTTCCCGCTTATGGTACTTGCAGGTGCCTTCGGTGGCTGGGCTTGGGCGATGATCCCGGCGCTGCTAAAGACGAAATTCGGCACCAACGAAATTCTCGTCTCCCTCATGCTCGTCTATGTGGC
>CAZDXI010000216.1:0-5333 GCA_964509095.1 uncultured Rhodobacterales bacterium | reverse complement strand
CGGGGCTGGCAGAGGCGCGCGTGCTTGTGGGGGCTTTGGACGATCCCGAAAGCGCGATCAAACTTGTGAAATATGCCCGCACAGAGCGGCCCGACCTGCATATCGTGGCCCGCGCTTATGATCGCCGCACAGTGTTCCGTCTGTATAAGGCGGGTGCGGATGATATCGTGCGCGAGATGTTCGACAGCTCCATGCGGGCCGGGCGCTACGTGCTGGAAAACGTCGGCCTGAGCGAGTTCGAGGCCGCCGAAGCCACCAAGATGTTCTATGAAATGGATCGCCACGGCGTTCGGGAACTGGCCGAGCTTTGGCGCGAAGACATGCCAGCCGAGAAGAACCAGCCCTATATCGACCGCGCCAAGGAACTTCAGCAAGAGCTGGAATTCGCCATCGCGCAACAAGCGGAATCCGACACGTCCAAGCGGGCCTGACCCGCTCGTCTCGCGTGCCTGCCCCGGTGTAAAAGGTATCGATTTTCCGACAGGTTTTCGCCTAGACTGGCGAAAAACCTCACCATCGGTATCAGGGACCCCGTTTGCACATTGATGTCACCTCCGACGAAACACGTGCGCCGCACCATGCGGTGTTCGTCGTCGTGCCGCGCTTTAACATGGCAACGTTGGTCACCATGATCGAGACCCTTCGCATCGCCAACTACCTGTCGCCCCAGCCGGTGTTCTCCTGGGATGTGGTGTCCTTTGACGGCGCTTCGGTTGTTGCCAGCAACGGCATGACCGCAACCGTAGCTGCGGACTATGATGCGCTCCCCTCCTCGGAATACGTCTTTGTTCTGGGCAGTTGGGGCACGGAGCATTACGACAACCGCTCCATGCTCAGTTGGCTTCGCAAACGGTCGCGGGCGGGGGCCAGCATCTGTGGTGTGGAACTGGGCTGTTACATCATTGCTCGGGCCGGGCTTCTGGATGGCAAACCCGCGACGACCCATTGGTCCTGGCTGAGCGGGTTTCGGGAATCCTTTGACCGTGTCGATGTTCGCGAATGCCTGTTCACCATCGATGGGCGGGTGATGACCTGCTCGGGCGGGTTGGCTGGGGTCGACCTAATGTTGCGGCTGATCTCAAACACCTTTGACAGCGGCTTTTCCGGTGAGGTCGCCGACCAAATGCTGCATCACCCGATCCGGGCCTCGGACGCGCCTCAGCGCAGCGCGTTGGGGCGTGGCATGGACACTCTGTCTCCCCAGCTTCGTCTGGCGATGACCCTGATCGAAGACAACATCGACGACCCCCTCAGCGTCCCGGACCTTGCCGCTCAACTCGACATCTCCCAGCGTCAGTTGGAGCGTCAGTTCAAAAAGCACATCGGCTGCACCATCGTGCAATTCGGCCTGATGCGGCGCCTTCAGAACGCGCGCCTGTTGTTGATTTCAACCGACCTCAGCGTCCGGGAGATCGCCACAGCATCCGGGTTCAACTCCCTGTCCCACTTTGCCTATTCCTTCGGCAAGTTCTTCGGCAGACGCCCGTCCGAATACCGTGAGGCCTGGCCTGCGCAGGACCCGACCCCAAGCTGGCCCGGCACCATGTCAGACTTCCTTGCCATCTTGCGTGATATGCGTGCGTCCGATTAAGCGCTGCCGCTGAACTCTGGCATGACCTCATCGCAGAACAACCGCAGCGATTTCTGCTGTGTGGCGTGATCCAACCCCATAGAGGCATAGTAGATGAACTCGTTCACCCCAAGCGCCTGATATTTCTTCAGCTTTTCAATCACGCGCTCGGGTGAGCCGAACATCAGATTTTCTTCCAGCATGACCGGGTCGTACTGCTCCCGCCCCTCCAGTTGATCCAGCGGAATGGATGCCGGAAACCCGTCCTTCACATCGCCAAGGTTGCGGAACAGGTTCTCAAACTGGCTCAGCACGCGGCGGATCGCGACCATCGCTTTGTCCCCGTCGCTGGCATTGTCATACACGCACGCATGGCGCATCAGCGCAAAGCGGGGCACCCAGCCATTATCCGCCTTGGCAATCGCCTCATCCAGTTGCTTTTTATACAACTCGGCTTCCTCAAAGGGCCTTGTGAACGGCCAGCAATTCACGTGGCAGCGTTCTCTCATGGCGTAGTCATAGGTAATCGGCGACCTTGCCGCGACCCAGACCGGCACATCCGGTTGCACAGGTTTTGGCACAGATGTGGAGGCCGGGAATTTCCAATATTCCCCATCATGCGCATAATCGCCCTTCCACAACTCGCGCACCGCAGGCAGCATTTCCTGCATGTATCGCCAACCATCGGACTGTTTCACGCCGGGTTTCATGCGGTCGAACTCGCGTTGATACGCGCCCGACCCGATGCCAAACTCCAGCCGCCCGCCGCTCAGCAGGTCGAGCATCGCCGCCTCCCCCGCAAGGTTGATCGGGTGCCAATACGGTGCAGTCGCGACCGCTGTGCCCAGCCGAATGCGATTGGTTTCCGTCGCCCACCATGTCAGCAGTTGAAACGGATTGGGCGCAATCGTCATTTCCAGCGCGTGATGTTCGGCGGCCCAGACGATGTCGAAACCGCCCTGCTCTGCGATCTGAACCATCTCCAGCGTGTGACGCGCGACATCCTGCATATCAAGGCTGTCGTCGATGCGTTCCATATTCACGGCGAGTTGAAACTTCATGGTGGTCTCCTCCTGCGCGTCCGCTCAGCGCATCACAAACGGGTTGGCCATCGGTTCGTCCGATGTGTTCATCCAAACGGTCTTGGGGCGGGTGTAATCGTAAATGGCCTGAAACCCGCTTTCGCGCCCATAGCCAGAGCCTTTGACCCCGCCGAATTCCGCAATCGGAGACACCACCCGGTACGTGTTGACCCAGACAATGCCTGCCCGAATTGCGCTCGACATGCGCAGCGACCGCGCGCTGTCCTTGGTGAAAATCCCGGCAGCCAGCCCGTGTTCGGTGTCATTGGCCAGCGCCAGCACTTCGTCTTCGGTCTTGAACCGTTGGACGCATAAAACAGGCCCAAACAGCTCTGTATCCATGATCCGCAAATCCTGTCGCGGGCAGTCAAGGATTGTCGGCTCGTAATAAAGCCCGGACAGACCCTCGGGCTGCTTGCCGCCCACCAGAACAGTTGCGCCTTCTGTCTGTGCGTGGGCGACTTCGCGCGTGATATGGTCCAGCTGTCCCGTCGTGCACAGCGGCCCCATCTGAGTCTCTTCCGCCAAAGGATCGCCAATCACGATCTCGCGGGCCTGCGCCGTCATCTTTTCAAGGAACTCATCGGCGATATCCTCGTGCAGATACAAACGGGACCCCGCCACACAGCTTTGCCCGGTGGCCCCGAAAATCCCTGCGATTGAGGCATTTACCGCGCTTTCGATATTGGCATCCTCAAAGACGATGAACGGCGACTTGCCCCCAAGTTCCAAGGACACTTCGGCAAAGTTGTTCTTTACGTTGTCCAGCACATGCCGCGCCGCGTTTGGCCCTCCGGTGAAGGACACCCGCGCCACCAACGGATGCGACGTCAGCGCCCGTCCGCACGGCTCACCATGGCCGGTTACGATGTTGACCACACCCGGCGGAATGCCTGCGTCTTCGACCAACTTGCCGAATTCCAACAAAGGCGCGCTGGCATGTTCCGACGCCTTGACCACAATCGTATTGCCCGCCGCCAAAGCCGGGCCAATCTTGACCGCCACAAGAAACAGTTGCGAATTCCACGGCACAACGGCTGCAATCACGCCCAAAGGCTCGCGCTTTGTGAAGACAAACAGGTCCGGCTTGTCGATGGGCAGAGTTTCTCCGCTGACCTTGTCCGCACACCCGGCAAAGAAATGAAAGAACTCTGCGATGTATTTTGCCTGCCAGCGGGTCTCCTTCAGCATCTTGCCCGTGTCGATGGATTCCGTGCGGCCCAAACCTTCGGAGTGATCCGCGAGCAAGTCTCCAAGTTTACGCAGGCATTTGCCGCGCTCTGTCGGGGTCATTTTGGCCCACGGCCCAATAGTGAAGGCCGCGTGCGCGGCGTCCACGGCGGCGTTCACATCGGCCTCTGTCGCTTCGGGAACCCGGCTCCAGACTGTGCCATCGCTTGGATTGACGCTGTCAAAGCTGCCCCCATCCGAGGCATCCACCCACGCGCCGTTGATCAGCATTTGATAGGTCTTCACATCAGCCATGGCGATCCTTGCCCCCTCGTTGGTATGGTCCCATTCATGGACGCTTTAACGCCGCACGCTCCAGAAAAAACGACATCAAATGTCGGAAAATCTGGACGCTGTTTTTGATCGTGCGGGCAGTTTGTCCGTGAGGGAGAGCACACCATGATACGCTGCCACACGCACGCGAAGGCCGGACCGCCAAAGGATCACCTCTGATGGCGCGGGCTCCGGATGGAACCGAGTTCGAACTGACCGGCCCCGAAGACGCGCCGCTGGTTGTTCTGATCCACGGGCTGGGGTTGAACCGCGCGTGCTGGCAATGGATGATCCCCGCCCTTTCGGACCGCTACCGCGTGCTCAGCTATGATCTTTATGGTCACGGCGACAGCCCCGCTCCACCTGAGAGACCAAGTTTGTCTCTGTTTTCCAATCAGTTGGCGCACCTCCTGGATCACTGCGGTGCCCCGCGCGCGGTGGTTATCGGGTTCTCCCTGGGTGGGATGATCGCGCGCCGCTTCGCTCAGGATAATCCGGAGAGAACCTCGGCTCTGGTCATCCTGCACTCCCCCCACACCCGCTCCGACGCCGCTCAGGCCGCGATCCAAGCGCGGGTCGAACAAGCCCGTCTGGAAGGTCCGAACGCCACGGTGGAGGCCGCTTTGGACCGCTGGTTCACCGCCCCCTTCCGGCACACCAATCCCGACATCATGGCCACGGTCCGGAGTTGGGTCATGGCAAATGACATCGCTATTTATCATACGATCTATTCGGTTCTGGCGGACGGGGTCGCGGAAATCACCGCGCCGACTCCCGCCATCAATTGCCCCGCCTTGGTGATCACGGGGGACGAGGATTTCGGCAACAGTCCTGCAATGGCCCGCGCCATCGCTTCTGAAATCGCGGGATCGGACGCGCTGATCCTGCCCGGTCTGCGCCACATGGCCTTGGCCGAGGACCCACCCGCAGTCAACGCCCCGATCCTTGCGTTTCTGGATCGTCTTGAGGTGTCGGATTAAGCAGCCGTTGTAGTGCGGGACAGGCAAGCCGGGAAGAGTTGACAGCTGTCAACTTTCTTTTGTTAACAAACAGATAACCAAGCGTTCGGTGTGAATTTGGGTGAAGCCAAAGGAGCTTGGATCAATAGTAAACTTTGCGTATCGTCACCGACCTGCTCAGATCGAAAAACACTTAGAAAGCGCGCGCCCCCTCTGTTT
>CAZDXI010000215.1:0-5377 GCA_964509095.1 uncultured Rhodobacterales bacterium | reverse complement strand
CTCTGGGCCAGATTGGCATCGCGCATCCATGTTCGCCTTGATCTGTGCGATGTCCGATCCGCCTGTCATTCCCAAGGCTTCAAAGATCGGGCCGAATTCCCCAATCGACTGGTTCGCGCGGGTGACTATCTGTTTGGCGATGGGCGCGCGTTCCTCGTTGTAACTGTCCAGCAGTGCCCCACCCGCCTGCCCTTTCAGCACATGTGCAAGTTTCCAACACAGATTAAACGCATCTTGGATCGAGGTGTTTGAGCCAAGTCCATTGGATGGTGGGTGCCGGTGTGCCGCGTCGCCCATGATGAACACGCGCCCCTTGCTCAGGCGTTCGGCATAGGCGTCGTTCACGGTCCATGTGTTCGCGCTCAGCAACTCAATCTCAAGCTCTGGATCACCGACAAGCTGGCGCGCGACTTGAGTGGCCATAGCTTCATCCACAATCGGCGCGGGTTCGTTGATGTCGTAACCCCAGACGATCAGCCACTCGTTCCAAGGCCGGATCATCCGCACAAGACCCATCCCGATGCCCCCAACGTCCGCGCCGGGTTGCATCACCCAATACAGGACCGACGGACGATGCGCGACGTACTTGCTAAGGTCCGCGCGGAAAAGAATATTCATCGATCCGCCCACACCCATCTTCCCGGCGATCGGCAGGTTCTCGTTCTCTGCAACCAGCGAATTCCCCCCATCCGCACCGATCAGGTATTTCGAGCGGATGGTGATTTCCTTGCCCGTCAGCCGATCAAGGCAGGTGGTCGTTACCCCATCCGCGTCTTGCACATGCGACAGGTATTCTGTGCTCATCCGCGCTTGGGTGCCGCGGCTGCAGGCGGTCTTGAACAACAACGGTTCCATGAAAGTTTGCGGCAGATCGTTCATGTGGGTCGGGCTGGACAGCAGATGTTCGGCCTTGGACAACGGGTGCGTGCCCCAACTGTTCATGCGGCCTAACTCTTCGCCCGCGAGGCTTTCGCAAAAGACGTTTTCGCCCATCAGCTCTTGTTCGGTGGCGAACAGATAGGCTTCGTCCTCAACCTCACGGCCCAGATCGCGCAGCACCTCCATCGTGCGCTGGTTGGTGATATGCGCGCGGGGCGTGTTGGCCAGCCAGCGGTAGCGGTTGATCACCATGTTCTCGACACCATAGCTCGACAACAGGGCCGCACTTGATGATCCGGCAGGGCCTGTTCCGATGATCAGGACATCTGTTGTAATTTCGGCCATCTATTTTCCTCCCCCAAAGCGCATCTCTTGGCTTTTGCGCCCTTAATCGTCAGCCGCTAAGGTGACATCGAATTCCACGTACAAAAACGGTTCATTGACCTTGCCCGAAATCTCCATCCCTTCGGGGAAATCCGATGCGGGCTTTTCGATGTAGTTCATCACCAGATCGTCGCGCACGCCAAAAACGGTGTCCTCGTCGAGGTAGGGGTCATCATCTGGGAAAATCTCCGTCACCAGCGATTTGTACCCCGGTGCTGTCACGATGTAGTGCAGGTGCGAAGGCCGCCATGGATGACGCCCGCACGCGCGCAGGATATCGCCCACCGGTCCGTCCGAGGGCACTGTGTATTCCACCGGCTTGACCGTGGTGAAGGCATACCGGCCATCATCACCGACCGTCATCAAACCATGGAACGAATAGGTGTCCTGTTCTTCGTCCTGGCTGGCATAAAGCCCGTTGGGCGCAGTTTGCCAGATATCAAGCTGCGCGCCCGGAATGGGGTTGCCGCCTGTGTCTTTGATCACCCCTTCGGCCATCAGGATCGGTCCGCCGTAATGGCGTTTCATGTCGCCCCCCATCGCCAACGCCGGAGCACCCGAGACGTGGAACGGACCCAGCACGGAGGACGACGTGGCTTCAGGACTGGAATGCAGCATATCAACCAGCGAGGACATGCCCAGAACGTCCGAGGCAAGGACAAACTCGTGCCGATCCTCCGTCTCAATCGCGGCGCAGCCCTCAAGGAACGCGATGCCCGCACGCCATTCCTCATGGGTCAGGTTCGTCTCGCGTGCAAAATCATGCAGATGCTTGACCAGTGACCCCATAATCTCGCGCGTGCGTGGGTCGGTGTCTTTGGCGACATATCCCATAAAAACGTCGGTGATATTGTCTTTGGTGACAGTACGCATGGGCGGTCTCCTTATAGCAGGGCAAGGCTGAGGATAGGGAATTCGATCAGGATGAACAGGACGATCAGCATGACAAAGGCAAAGGGCAGCGCGCCCATGAACACGTCCTTGAGAGAGATGCGATCATCGTTGAGCGTCGATTTGATCACGAAACACGATATGCCAAGGGGCGGAGTCAGAAGCCCGATCTCGGCACCCACAACGGTGATAATGCCGAACCAGATCAGCGACATATCAAGTGCTTCGACCAAGGGCAGGAACAGCGGCACGACGATCAGAATGATCGAGGCTGTATCAAGGATCGTGCCAAGGAAGATCATCAACAGCACGTAAAGCAACATGATCGTCCAGAAAGTGGCAGAGCTTCCGGCCAGCAGGTCTTGAAGCTGGTTTGGCAGGCCGGCAAGGCCCAACATCCGGCTGTAGATCGACGCGGCTGTGATCAAAAACAGGATCGCGGCGGTGATGTGCCCAGTCTCCAAAAGGGCGTCCCAGAACCCCTTCAGGGTCATCGACCGACGGGCCAGCGCGATGATCAGCGCGACCAGTGATCCGGTGGCGCCAGCCTCCACGGCGGTCATCCAACCGGTGTAGATGCCGCCTAGAACAATCGTGATCAGACCGACCGTGGGCAGGGTCTTGGACGCGATCTCTCGGCGCGACATCCATTCGGTGTCCTCCACCATACGCCCGCCAACAAAGCCCGGCGTGAAGCGCCCCATGAACCAGATCGCACCGACATAAGCGATGGCCAGCATGATACCGGGAACGACGCCCGCAAGGAACATATCACCCACGGATTGTTCGGCCACGAAGCTGTAGATGATCAGCATCGCAGAGGGCGGAATGATCATGCCCAAAACGGACGAGCCTGCAACCACGCCCACAGCAAAGCGCGGGTTGTAGTCCTGATTGATCATCTGCGGAACGGATACTTTGGTAAACACCGATGCCGACGCGATGGACGATCCTGTTACGGCAGCAAAGACCGCATTCGCCCCCACGGTTGCCATGCCAATCCCGCCTTTGACCTTGCGAAAGCGCATGGTCATGACTTCGTAGATGTCGCGCCCTAATCCAGCTTTTGAGACTATGAGCCCCATGAACGTGAACAGCGGAATGGTTGCAAAACTGTAGACCATCGCACTGTCGCCTACGGCGATTTTCAGCAGGTTCAGCGACAGCGTGAAATTGTCCCGCATCAGCCAGATCGACACCAGCGAAACCATGCCCAAAGCGACAGGGATATACAGCCCCGCGTAGATCAGAAAGACAATGGCAACGACCGAAATCAGGCCGATCTCAATGGGCGTCATTTGATGGTCTCATCGTGTTCTGGGGTGCGGATCAATGCAGGGCGATCCTGCGCCGTGACGACTTTCAGAACGAAGATCAGGCACGCCAGCGCACTGCCTGCTGCAATCACCAGTTTGACTGGCCACCACGGAATGGTGAAAACGCCAGGCACGCCGAAATAATCCTGCGTGCCCCACATTTTGAGGAATTCCGGAAACATGATGTAGGCAATCAGCCCCATGAAGATGGCCGACACCGCGTTGATGATGCGTCGCAGCCCTGCGGTGAATCCCGGGCGTTTGCCATGCATCAGGTTCAGAAACCCGTCCGATCGGGTCAGCCGATCCACACGCACCACGTCGGCAAGCTGCAAAAAGACGATGAACACCACGGCGAGCTGCACGATCTCATACGTGCCCTTCAGCGGCGCATTGAACGCGCTGCGCATCACCACATCAAGGTTCAGGATCACCACAAGCGCCAGTACAGACAGCGTTCCGGCCACGTTGGCCGCAATCGCAAAGGAGTTGGCGACCCGAGACAATCCAGCCACAGCGGATTTCAGCATAGGTTGGTCCTTTCTCGGGTCGCCAAAGGGTTACTTGGCGGTCCAATCGCGCACGCCGGTAAAGCCTGCGGCTTCCAGCTTGCCAAGATAGGCGGCCAGCATCTCTGAACCCTGCTCGCCCTTGCCGTTCAGGGTCTCGGCCCATTCCTGCGCCACGTTCGGCATTGCATTGGCCCACGCCGCACGGTCTTCGGCTGACACCTCGACGATGGTACCGCCCTGTTCGACATACGCCGCGCGTGAGGCTTCGGCACGATCCATTGCGATCCCTGCAAGGTGGTCGCGGTAGTCGATGGCCACTGCTTTCAGCACGTCCTTGACCTCATCCGGCAAGCCAGACCAGTAATCCGCGTTCACGGTGATCGTTTTGGAGTTCACAGCGCCAAGGTCGGCTTTCAGCATATAAGGCGCGACTTCGGCGATCTTGAAGGTCTTGGCTGCTTCCGGCCACAGCATCGCGCAATCCACGAGACCCGTCTGCACCATGTTATAGAAATCCGTCAGACCGCCGCGCACGCCAGCGGCATCCTTGATGCCTTCCAGATAGCGCAGGTTCAGCCCCGCCCCGGCGATCTTCTTGCCCTCAAGATCAGCAATCGAAGACACCTCGGACGAGCAGAACATCTGGTAGGTATCCAGCACAACGCCCGTGGCCAGATAGACCTGGTTCTGCGCTTCAAACTCGTTGTTCATGGCCGGGAATTCGCGTGCGATCTCATCCACCGCCTTGGCAACGGCGCGCGCATCAGAGGCCACAAACGGGGTCGAGCCGGAAATACCCTGACTGGGTAGTTTTGACGAATGGAAGATCGTTGTCACAATCCCGATGTCACCCAAACCCAGCTGGATGCCCTCAAGCACACCTTTGGGTTTCACGATGGAGCCGCCGTAGTTCTCCTGCCAGCTCATTTTGTAATTGCCAGCCTCAGCCAAGCGCTTGTCGACCTCGGGGATAAAGAAGTTCGTGAATTCTTTCACCCAAAGCGCGCGGTCCGGATAGCCGTCGATCACCACTGCGGACACGGTTTCTTGCGCCACAACGGGCATCGCTGTCATTGTCGCCAGCGCCATCCCCGCCAGCGCGTTCTTTGTCTTTCTCAACATGTGTCTTCCTCCCAGAGAGTTATGCTTATTGGTTTATGTGTTCGTTTTTACCCAATTCACCGTCAGGTCCGTGCCCGCTGACTCAAATAGCTTGGCGATTGCACAATACTTTGACGTCTCGATCCCCACCTGCGTCAGCTCTTCTTGGCTCGCGGGTGTGTTGCAGTTCACGGTCAGCACGACCTCGGGGAACGGCACGTCGATCTCCTCCTCCAACAGCACGCCGCGTCGATCAAACTTGCAGGCCGCGTCAATCTCCACCTCGCCCAGATC
>CAZDXI010000214.1:0-5413 GCA_964509095.1 uncultured Rhodobacterales bacterium | reverse complement strand
GGGCTGCGACGACCGCACATTCGGCGACAGCAGGATGCGATAGCAATGCGGCTTCTACCTCTGGCCCAGCGATGTTGTACCCGGCAGAGACAATCATGTCGTCATTGCGCGCTGCAAAGTGCAGGTACCCATCTTCGTCCATGCTGAAACTGTCACCGGTGATGTTCCAGCCGTCCTGCACATAGGCGCTTTGCCGGTCGTCGGCGAGGTACCGGCACCCGGTTGGTCCCCGAACTGCGAGCCGCCCAACTTCGCCTCGTGGAACCTCTTGACCCTCTGTGTCGATGACCTTGGCTTCGTAGCCCCTGACCGGCTTGCCCGTGCAGGCTGGCTTGTGATCATCAAAGCGGTTGGTGATGAAGATGTGCAGCATCTCGGTCGCGCCGATCCCGTCAAGCATGGGCTTACCAGTTTTGTCCATCCAATCATCATAGACGGGCTTGGGCAGAGTTTCCCCTGCAGACACCGCTGCACGTAAGGAAGATAGGTCTGCGCCCTCTTCCATCGCAGCCAACATCGCACGGTACGCCGTCGGGGCCGTGAAACAAACGGTCGCGCGAAACTCTTCGATGATTTCGATCATGTTGGGCGGGCTGGCTTGCTCCAGCAAAGTCGCCGCCGCCCCAAAACGCAGTGGAAAGATCGCAAGACCTCCAAGCCCGAAGGTAAACGCCAGCGGCGGTGAGCCAATGAAGATATCATCGGGCGTGACGTTCAAAACCTCGCTTGCATAGCCATCCGCAATGATCAACAAGTCTCGGTGAAAATGCATGGTTGCCTTGGGGTTACCCGTGGTACCTGAGGTGAACCCCAGCAGCGCCACATCGTCCCGCCCGGTTTGCACCGCGTTGAATTGAACAGGCTTGGTCAGCGCCATGCGGTCCAGTTCTGCATCATGATTGGATGTGCCATCAAAGCCGACCACTTTGTCGAGGAACGTCGATCCCTTTGCACAGGCGACCAGTTCATCCATCAGGCGTGTGTCACATAGGGCGTGTGTGATCTCGGCCTTTTCGACGATGGCGCTCAACTCGCCTGCGCGCAACATAGGCATGGTGTTGACGACCACCGCGCCTGCCTTGGTTGCCGCCAACCAACAAGCGACCATGGCCGGGTTGTTGGCGCTTCGGATCAGAACCCGGTTGCCGGGCTGAACACCGAGTTCGTCCGCCAGCACATGTGCCAAACGGTTGGTCCAGTCGGCCAATTCTTTGTAAGTGCGTCTGCGCCCGTTACCGATAAGCGCAGTATGATCGCCAAAACCCTTGGCAACCATCGCATCCGTCAATTCAACAGCTGCGTTCAGGTGCTCAGGATAGTCAAACCCATCCAGCAGGAACTCCGGCCATTGATCCATGGGGGGCAAGTTGTCCCGCGCGAAGGTGTCGATATGTGCACTTGGTCCCAACATCATGATCCTGCTGCGAAATTGGCAAGAGTCTGTCGCGCGATCACAACCCGCTGTACGTCACTGGCGCCTTCATAGATGCGCAAAGCACGGATTTCGCGGTAAAGACTTTCCACCATTTGACCCGACCGCACACCATCGCCGCCATGCAATTGAACGGCTGTGTCGATGACCTTTTGGGCGTGATCCGTGGCAAACAGCTTGGCCATCGCAGCCTCCCGCGTGATGCGCGGCGCACCAGAGTCCTTTAGCCACGCGGCGCGATAAACCAGCAAGGCCGCCGCGTCGATATCCAGCGCCATATCCGCAATGTGTCCCTGTACCATTTGCAAATCAGCCAATGGTGCGCCTTGAACCTGTCGCGCTGTGACCCGCTCCAGCGCCTCATCAAGCGCGCGACGGGCAAAGCCTAAGGCTGCCGCCGCCACTGTTGGCCGGAACACATCGAGCACCGACATGGCAATGGCAAAACCGCGACCAGCCTCACCGATCAACGCGTCTTTTGGCAGTTTCACGTTGCGGAATGTCAACGTCGCCAGCGGATGTGGAGCTATGACCTGCAGCCGCTCTGTGACTTCAAACCCATCCAGACCGGTTGGAACGACAAACGCGCTCAAACCTTTGGCGCCGGGGGCCTCGCCGGTGCGGGCAAACAGCGTATAGACATCCGCGATCCCGCCATTCGAAATCCAGGTCTTTTGACCATTCAACAGCCAGTGGTCCCCATTGTCCTGAGCCGTCATGGTGGACGCTGCCACATCCGAGCCCGACTGCGGCTCGGTCAGCGCAAAGGCAGATATCGCCGAGCCCTGACGGGTCGTCTCAAGCCAGTCTTTCTGAGCATCGGACCCGAACAGCGAAATCGCCCCCGTTCCAAGCCCCTGCATCGCAAAGGCGAAATCTGCCAACCCGTCATGGCGCGCCAGAGTTTCCCGGATCAAACACAGCGTGCGCACATCCAGATCACCGCCTGTGTGCTGCAACCAGCCACCCTGCCCCAATGCAGCCACAAGACCACGGCAGGCAGCATCCACATCACTGTGATCTACGGGAAGATTCGCTGAACACCATGTCTCTAACGCATCCGCCAACGCCCGGTGCCGACCCTCGAAAAAGGGCCAATCCAGAAACGATCTATCTGCCATGGCAACGCGCTCCCCTGTTCATCTTGCCCCAAATATCCCCGCCGGAGGCATCCATACCTCAGTCGCCTTCGAACACGGGGCGGTCTTTGGCGACAAATGCTTCATACGCGCGGACGAAATCCTGAGTTTGCATACAAATCGCTTGGGCCTGCGCCTCGGCCTCGATGGCTTGATCAAGGCTCATGGACCATTCCTGATTGAGCATCGTTTTCGTCATCATATGCGCGAAATTCGGGCCAGCCGCGATTTTGGCGGCCATCTTTTGTGCCGCCGCATCCAAGTCATCCCCGGAAACAAGCTGGTTGAAGAAGCCCCAATCAGCGCCCTCCTGCCCGCTCATGGCGCGCCCCAGATACAAAAGTTCCGCCGCACGGCCTTGCCCAATAATCCGCGGCAGGATTGCGCAGGCACCCATGTCACATCCCGCCAATCCTACGCGAGTAAACAGAAACGCGACCTTGGCGTCCGGTGTGCCAATACGCAGGTCAGACGCCATCGCGATGATCGCTCCGGCCCCGGCGCAGACGCCATCCACTGCAGCGATGATCGGCTTACCACAGCCCTGCATCGCCTTGACCAGATCGCCGGTCATGCGGGTGAACGCCATGAGCTCCTTCATCGACATCTTGGTCAAAGGGCCGATGATTTCATGAACATCCCCCCCGGAGGAGAAGTTACCGCCGGTGCCACCGAACACCACAACTTTGACGTCGTCGTCATAGTGCAAGTCCCGGAACCAATCGCGCATCTCTGCGTAGCTTTCGAAGGTCAGCGGGTTCTTGCGCTCAGGTCGGTTCAACCGAACGGTTGCGACACCATCTGCAATCTCGCAAAAGAAATGTTTCACGTCAGAGCGCATGGGCCAGTTCCTTTTCTTCCATAACATCTGCCAATTGGCGGGCAATCATGCGGGCGTCCTGTGCGGTCATCTCTGCGAGCAAACCGTTCACCCACCCCTCATGGGCGTCGGCCTGTCGCGCGAACTCGGCCGCACCAGTGTCGGTCAGTCGAACCAACATTGCGCGACGATCACCAGCCACAGGTACGCGTTCGACGAAGCCGTCCTCGACCAGACGGTCAATAATCCCGGTGACATTACCATTGCTTACGCGCAGAACAGCGGACAAACGCGACATCTTTAGCCCTTCCGGAGCGCGCGACAGCGCCGCCATCACGTCAAAACGCGGCAAGGTGCTGGAGAACTCAGAACGGAAACGCTCGCGCAATTCAGTTTCCACAAAACGGGACAACTTCAGCAGTCGCAGCCAAAGCCGCAGGCGATCCTTGGCCGCGCTCATATCTCGCCCCCTGACACAGACAACGTATGTCCATTTACAGAGGACGCGCCCTTTGAGGCGAGAAATGCAACAGCCGCGACAACTTCGTCTACTCGGATCATGCGGCGCATCGGGTTGCCCGACGTGATGCGCGCTGCGGCATCTTCTTCGGAAATTCCAAAGCGCTCGGACACACCTTTGACGGCGGCATCTGCCATATCGGTATCGACGAAACCGGGGCAGACCGCGTTACAAGTGATCTCTTTGCGCGCCACTTCTTGCGCCACTGCGCGAACCAAGCCAATCACACCATGTTTGCTGGCGACATAAGGTGCGATATTCGGTCCGCCTTGTAGCCCCGCCGTCGATGCAACAGCGATCAACCGCCCCCCGGGCTGCATGCCCTTCAAAGCTTCGCGGAACGTCAAAAAGGTTCCGGTCAGGTTCACGCGCTGTATTCGCTCCCACTCATCAAGGGAGGTGTCCACCACTTTGCCGGCGGTGCCGATCCCTGCGTTCGCCACAACAATGTCAAACGAACGATCGAACAGGGCAATAACCTGCGCCTCATTGGCGACATCGGCTTGTACACAGGTCATGCCATGACCCTGATCCGTTTGCGCCAAAGCGTCGGCGCGACGTCCGGTGATCGTGACGTCGGCTCCTTCGGCCGCGAAGTGCTGCGCGATGCCGCGCCCGATACCGGATCCACCTCCGGTGACAAGAACGCGCGTCATACCTTTGTCTCCATCTCTGCTGCCCTTTCCATCAAACGCCACATCTGATCACGACCCGCCTCGTAAGGTTTGGGCCAATTGGTCTGCCGATCTCCGATCCGCCCACCTTCCCGCAGTGTCCAATAAGGATCAGAAAGATGCGGACGCGCGAGGCACACAAGATCCGCACGCCCTGCCATCAGGATCGAATTGACGTGGTCGGCCTCGTAGATATTGCCCACCGCCATGGTTGCCACACCGGCTTCATTGCGGATGCGATCACTGAACGGGGTCTGGAACATGCGGCCATAAACGGGCTTCGCTTCAATGCTCGTCTGGCCTGCGGACACGTCAATGATGTCAGCACCTGCATCTGTGAACGCTTTCGCGATAGTGACAGCATCATCCGGAGCCAGGCCCGCCTCGCCCACCCAATCATGCGCGGAGATACGAACAGACATCGGCTTCTCCACCGGCCAGACACCTCGCATGGCACTGAACACTTCCAGCGGATAGCGCAGGCGGTTCTCCATCGAGCCGCCATAGTCATCAGTGCGAGTATTCGAAACCGGCGACAGGAAGGACGAGATCAGGTAGCCGTGCGCCGCATGCAGTTCGATCATGTCGAACCCGGCGCGATACGCCATCTCAGCGGCCTGAGCGAATTCTTCGGTCACACGGTTCATGTCTTCGCGGGTCATCTCTCGGGGTGTTGCATTGCCCGGTGACCACGGCAGCGCACTGGCAGAGATCAACTCCCAATTGCCAGAAGCCAAGGGCGCATCCATCTGTTCCCAACCCACCTGCGTGGAGCCTTTGCGCCCCGCATGACCGGGCTGACAGCAAATCTTTGCTTCCGTCTCTGTA
>CAZDXI010000213.1:0-5424 GCA_964509095.1 uncultured Rhodobacterales bacterium | reverse complement strand
AACCACAGGATCGCAGCCGGGCGGTCTTGCCGTTTGGAAAGTGGTGTGTAACGTGGCCCACGGCGCTTTTCCTCGCCCACAGCGGCGGCATTGAACTTCAGTTTCAGCTTGTGCAGCGGGGATTTTTCCGCTGAGTCGATCTCTTCCTGCGTCAACTGGTTGTTGGCAATCGGGTCAAAGCCTTTCACGCCAGCGGCCACATCACCATCGGCGATGCCCTGAACTTCAAGTTCATGCATACCAACGAAATCGGCGATCTGCTTGAAGCTGATCGTGGTGTTGTCCACCAGCCAGACGGCTGTGGCTTTGGCCATAAGGGGCTTTGACATTGCTTTCGTCTCCTATCGACAAGTCTTCCCCGCTGCCGGAAATCGGCTGTCCCGGGTCTTGGCGGGACGAGTTACCGTTGTAGGGGAACTTGGCGCGTATATAGTCCGGTCCATCGCAATTGGGAAGGTGTGTTATGCGGGTATTTCTGTTCTGGCTATTCAGTGCGACGCTGGCTTTGGCCGACGGTGAGAAAGCCGGAGAGTTTGATTACTACGTCCTGTCGCTTTCGTGGTCGCCGAATTGGTGCGAGCTGGAAGGGGATGCGCGCAAGTCCCCGCAATGCGAGGCGCGTCATGACCACGGATGGATTCTGCACGGGCTCTGGCCGCAATATCATCAGGGCTGGCCAAGCTTTTGTCGCACGTCAGAACGGCCTCCGTCGCGGTCCATGACACGGGGGATGGAAGATATTATGGGCACCTCAGGTCTCGCATGGCACCAGTGGAAGAAGCACGGCACATGTTCCGGTCTCAGCCCACGCGATTACTACGCTTTGTCACGAGAAGCATATGGCCGCATCACGCGCCCGAACGTGTTTCGCAAGCTGGATCGCGCTGTGAAGTTACCTGCTGCCGTGGTTGAAGAAGCGTTTTTGAAAGACAATCCGGGCATCGAACCCGATGGTCTGACAGTCACTTGCAAGCAGGGCCATATTCAGGAAGTGCGCGTGTGTCTGTCGCGCGATCTGGACCCAGTCCCTTGCGGAAACGACGTCGTACGCGACTGTCAGATGACGGACGCGCTATTCACACCAATCAGATAGAGGAATTTTTGGTCTGCCGCCGGGACAGCGGCAGACCAAGAGCGGGCTTACGCCGTCTTCTTACGACGACGCAGGGCAGCGATGCCGCCCAAACCGCTCAGCAGCATAAGTCCAGCCGCAGGCACCGGAACGGGTGCAATTGGCGGTGTTGGGATGGCAGAACCTGTGACAAGGTCTTGTGCGCCATCATTGGCAAGGAACGTCAGGTCGTAACCGCCGGTTCCAGCAGATGCGAGCCCGGCAAGGAACAAGTCCGCCTGGTTTTCGACTGCAACGTTATACTCCGCACCGTTTTCCAACGCTGTGAAGAAATCGCCGCTATCCAAGTTCAAACCCTTGTCGGTGTCATAAACGATTTCCCAAAGGGAGATCTGAAACGCCGCAGCAGAGACCGCGTCAGTCACTTGCGTGAACGCACTAGTGAATAGCTTGTCGATGTTCTGAACAATCGCCGGGCCGTAGATCGTGCCAGACGCGTCATACGCCTGGTTATCGGTCAGCGGTTCATAGATATCGATGCAAAACGCAATGAAATCACCAAGACCACCGTCTCCGGTCATCCGAAACGCGCCAGCACCGTAAATACCGGTCGCACCGACTGATTCAATCTTAACGTCTGCGCCCCAACCTTCGGTTCCGAAGGCCTCACCAGAAACCTGATACGAAGCGTTGATCGTGGTCGCGGATGCAGCACTGGTCGTCAAACCAAAGGCTGCCGCAGCAGCAAGCATTCTCCAACTCATCATAATGTACTCCATGTACTCATTAACTCTGAGCCAAGCCCACACCACCGCTCGGATCGATACATAGTTAACAATTCGACTGGATTTTTTATATGTTTACAGAGACTTATATTGGGAAACAGTTTGTTTCGGTTCTAAAGACGGAACAATGCGGAGTCTGGAATCGCGATTGTCGCCCCTCAAAACACAACGCTGCAAAACCGCCATTCAGGGGTCAAATGGCGGTCTCGTTTGTGCCTCACGAATGCCTCAAAGCTCGATGACGGTACTACCTGTGGTTAGGCGCGCCTCCAGCGCTTCATGCGCTTTGGCCACATCATCCAACGAAAACCGCTGATCGATTCGAATTTTGACGTCTCCACTGGCGACTTTGTCGAACAGTCGTGCAGCCATGGACTGAAGCGTGTCCGGATCAGAAATATGCGTAAACAAGGTCGGACGGGTGATCTTGAGCGATCCTTTTTGCCCCAACAGGCCGATGTTCAATGGCGGCACCGGTCCTGAGGCGTTCCCGAACGAGATGAACATGCCCAGCGGTTTGAGACACTCTAGCGATCCCTCAAACGTATCCGCGCCCACGGCGTCCATGACCACGTCGACACCTGCCCCACCCGTCAGCTCACGCACCTTTGGCGCAAAAACTTCGGCCTTGTAGTCGATGCAGTGTGTCGCGCCGTGTTCCAACGCAAGACCTACCTTTTCGGGTCCCCCCGCTGTTCCGATCAGAGTGATCCCTTCACTGCGCGCCCATTGGCAGGCAATCAGTCCGACACCGCCAGCTGCTGCTTGAAACAAAACCGTATCGCCCTTGGACAATGGCGTCGTGCGGTGAAACAGGTATTCTGTCGTCAATCCTTTCAGCATCATGGCCGCTGCCACGTCGAACGGCACATCATCGGGTAACTTCACCACATGGGCGGCCGGCATCACCCGCGCCTCGCAATAGGCTCCGGGCGGCATCGCAGCGTAAGCGGCACGATCCCCTGCCTTCAGATGCGTGACGCCAACACCGACTTCCTCCACAACACCTGCGGCTTCCATTCCCAGCGCATGCGGCATGTCCAAAGGATAAAGCCCGGTGCGCTGATACACATCGATAAAATTCAGCCCAATTGCCTTGTGCGCAATACGGATTTCACCCGGGCCGGGGTCGCCGACATCCCGATCGACGATGCGAAACTGCTCTGGTCCGCCGGGGGCTTCAATGATTGCTGTCTTAGCCATGACGTCTTTCCTTCACTTAGCCGGATGCAGTCCGAGGGTGCGCGCGCTTTGGCGCAGCCGGGGGCTGGCCCCTATTCTGTTAGCTGACCTTCAAAACGATTTTGCCAACATGGGCGGAACTTTCCATGCGCGCATGGGCCTTGGCCGCATCCGCAAGAGCAAACTCCTGATCCATCACAGGCGCAATCCGTCCCGATGATAACAAAGGCCACACCGCTTCACGCAAGTCCTGCGCGATCCGTGCCTTGGCCAAGTCACTTTGGGGGCGCAGCGTTGAACCGGTGATCGTCAGACGTCGCATCATCAGCATGGCAAAGTTAAGTTCCACCTTGGGGCCTTGCAAAAATGCGATTTGCACCAACCGCCCGTCATCGGCGAGCGCCTTGATATTGCGCGGGATGTACTCCCCACCCACCATGTCGAGGATCAGGTTCGCACCACCTTCATCACGCATGGCCTGCACAAAATCCGTCTCGCGGTAGTTCCATGCGGCTTCTGCGCCAAGTTCACGGCATGCAGCACACTTTTCTTCGGATCCTGCGGTTGCGAAGACCCGCGCCCCAAAAGCCGAGGCCAGTTGGATCGCGGTAGTACCAATGCCCGAAGACCCTCCATGCACCAGAAACCGTTCCCCGCCGGTCAATCCACCGCGGGTGAAGACATTGGACCACACGGTAAAGAACGTCTCGGGCAGGCAGGCGGCTTCTTTCAGCCCCATACCCTCTGGGACAGGTAAACAGTGTGCAGCAGGTGTCGCGACGTATTCCGCATAGCCACCACCGGGCAACAACGCGCAGACCTGATCACCGACTTTCACACTATCCACGCCCGCGCCAACCTCGACGACCTCACCGGCCCCTTCTAGCCCCGGAAGATCGCTGGCAGTCGGCGGCGGCGCGTAACTACCCGCGCGCTGCAGCGCGTCAGGGCGGTTCACACCGGCATAAGCCAGCTTGATCACGACCTGACCATGCGCTGCGCTGGGCCGTGGCCGTTCAACTGGTACCAGCACCTCCGGGCCACCGGGTTCAGAAATTTCGACGGCGCGCATGGTGTCTGACATGATGTGTGATCCTTGGTTCGGGGTTTTCCGTATCTACCCTAATCCCGCCGCATCCAGCGGCAAGCTGAAAGAGGTTGCTACCCCATGCTGGTCCTGTCTCATGTCTTGAACCTCGCGATATTGATTCCGCTTATCTGGGCGTTTGCCTTGCGGCCCGCGCAGATGGACCCGGCATTCGGACCGGACAGCGATGCACGCAGCATTTTGTTCTGCCTTTATGGAACAATCGCGCTGGTCAGCGTTGTTTGCCTTGTGCTTTTGGCCGCAAATATGCAGGCCACGGCTCTCAACATATCTATGACGCTTTTTGCAATGCAGATCGCCTACAAGCTTGCGACGGTGCCTGTGGTCGGGCTGCAAAGCCCTGTTGTGATGACCAACCTTGTGGTGGTGGCGGTTCACACCGCAACGCTCATCTTCCTGTGGCGCGCAGCGAATTAATCTCGCGGCGCGGTCCAGCTGCCCGGCAAGTCCACATCTGGCATCCGCATGGGCGCGCGCACGCGGCTCATCAACCAGTCCGGCCCGGCCATCAAACGACCCAATACGGGGGATTTGCGCACCTGTGCTTTTACCTTTTCGATCTGCATCACATCATCGATGCGTCGATCAAGAAAAGCCCATGTGGCCGCGTGGTCCGCACTGTCATCGCCCAGCCAATACAGCACAGTGGACCCATACACCCCACTAAGCGTCGCGCGCTTGGAGTACCAGTTGAAGTCGTCAGATGTGTCACCCAACGCGTCCCATATCTTGTCTGCCGTGCCCCAGATCGCCTTGGCGCCATCAGCCGCATATATCGGCAATGAGAACAACGTCGTGCCGCGTCGCACAGCTTCCTTGTCACTGACGGCTTCAAGGCGAAAACGCACCCCCGCCGCGACCTTGTCGCGAAAGCGCATCTCGGACATGTCTTCGGACTTCAGGCGGGCGACCATCGCGGCGTCGCCGCGTGCGTGAAAGGCCAATGCCAGATCAACCGCGCCGCGCGGACATACGGATTTGGCAATGTGAGGTTCGACGCCCGAATCCTCGACCGCCGCACGAAACGTGGCTTCGGACCAGCCATCAAACGGCACATGCAAAAGTGCTGCGTCCAGCAGTTGTTCCTTTGCGCTGTCATAGATATCGGTCATCTCGATCCCCTTTGCTGCACTGCAATCCAGATACTAGACAATATAGGTGCGGCTTGCTATACGGCCACCTCCTGCAAATCCTTGCAACTCAAACTTAGAAAGGTGGTGACAACCACATGCAGGTTAGTGTTCGCGACAACAACGTCGATCAGGCGCTTCGTGCCC
>CAZDXI010000212.1:0-5470 GCA_964509095.1 uncultured Rhodobacterales bacterium | reverse complement strand
CCCAAACGCTGCATCACTTCCGCACCAAGGCCGAAGAAGCGCATGTTCAGACCTTCAAGGTCCGCAACGGAATTGATTTCGTTCTTGAACCAACCAGATGTTTCTGGCGCGATCACACCGCAGGGCATGACTTTTACGTCATAACCGGCTTGGTCATACATTTCCTGCCAGAGCGCCATCCCGTCATCATACAGGATCCAGCCCATGAACTCGCCCGCTTCCGGACCGAAAGGCACAGCTGCGAACAGCGATGCGGACGGGATTTTACCCTGCCAGTAGCCGGATGTCGCAAAGCCCGCATCCACGGAACCGTTGGACACGGCGTCCAACGCTTCCAGCGTCGGAACCAGCTTGCCCGGATCGAAATGTTCGAACTGCACGTCTTCGGAAATCGCATTGATGCGTTCCACGAAGTCCACACCAGCCGTCCCCAGGATCGGCAAGTTTTTCCCGAAGGACGAGGTCATTTCGATCACGTCCTGTGCTTGGGCTGCGCCCATTGTCATAGATGCCGCAACCAACGCGGCGCCGAATTGAGTCTTTTTCATAAAGAATCCTCCCTGAGTGGCGTTTTAGGCCAAAGTTCGTCCATTTCCACACCGCGCACATGCAGATTCTATGGAATTGAACCGCTTTTGTGGGAAAGTTTGGCTGGAATGTCGAGGCTTGGACGCAGAAAACAGCAAACGGACTGATCGAAAATGGTCCGTCTTGCGCGCCGTGTGTGTCGTGTCAGTTCACATACGTTCCAAACACGCGCACGAAAACTTCCGGGATTTCCGCCATCGAGTAACCGCCCGGCTGCGTCTGCAGTGCATAAAGCACCATGCCGCCAGCAATCAAAACTGTCAGGGCAGATGCACGTGGCGCACGCCCGTCAGATATAGCCGACAGGATCGATGGCACCGAGAATGCGGCGACGATCACACCAATGACCAAAAAAAGATCAGGTTCCATTTCTGCTCGTCCTCAAATCTTACCGTTTGAATAACGAGGCAGAGTTTACTCTGGATCGGTTGCGTAAATCAAACGTTCGTCGCACGGCGCAACGCGCAAGATGTTCGTCGTCCCAGCCACATTGAAGGGCACACCAGCTGTTACCAGCACTTGATCTTTGTCCGAGGCATACCCTTGAGCACGCGCGGCAACGGCAGCATTGACCACCGCCATTTTGAAGCGATCCAACGCTTCGGTAATCACGCAATTGGTGCCCCAACTCAGCGCAAGACGCCGGGCCGTGCTGGTCAGAGGTGTCATCGCAAGGATCGGAACACGGGGTCGTTCTCGCGCTACTAAAAGGGCCGTTGTCCCAGAATGCGTGAAGCAGCAAATCGCTTTGATATCAGTTGTTTCCGCAATCTCACGTGCAGCGGCGACGATACCGTCTGCGATGGTGGTGCGCACAGCTCGGCGTGAAGACTCAATGATCTCTGTATAGGTCGGGTCTTGCTCGACTTCGGTTGCTACGTTGTTCATCGTGGTCACGGCCTCGATCGGGAACTCTCCGGCCGCACTTTCCGCACTCAGCATGACCGCATCCGCGCCTTCATAAATGGCGGTCGCAACGTCAGAAACTTCAGCGCGGGTCGGCATCGGGCTTTCGATCATGCTTTCCAGCATCTGTGTCGCCACGATCACAGGTTTGGCGACTGCGCGACATCTGCGCACCAGTCTTTTCTGAATAGGTGGGACGTTTTGCACAGGCAATTCGACGCCTAAATCCCCGCGCGCCACCATGATCCCGTCCGAGACATCAAGGATATCTTCGAAGCGGTCTACAGCGTTTGGTTTCTCGATTTTAGACAGAACTGCGGCCCGTCCTTTAATCAAAAGCCGGGCTTCTGAAACGTCTGCGGGGCGCTGCACAAAGGACAGTGCGATCCAGTCGACCCCGAGTTCACAAGCAAATTCCAGATCGGATTTGTCTTTTTCGCTCAGCGCAGCAAGTGGCAGTTCCACGTCTGGGACATTGACACCTTTCCGGTTGGAGATCGTCCCCCCCGTGATCACAGTGCAATCCGCAAAATCCTTCCCGCATGCGTTCACGTGCAACCTGATCTTGCCATCGTTCACCAGCAGAGTTGCTTCCGGTTCAAGGGCTGCAAAAATCTCTGGGTGCGGCAGGTTTACGCGGTTCACATCGCCTTTCGCGGTGTCCAAATCCAATCGGAAGGCTGCGCCTTCGACCAAAACTTCCTCACCATTTGCAAACTCTCCAACGCGCAGTTTCGGCCCTTGCAAGTCGGCGAGGATCGCAATCGGAGAGCCAAGGTCGGATTCGATCTTTCGGATGATCGCATGGCGTTCCGCGATTTCTTCGTGCGTCCCGTGCGACATGTTCAGCCGGAACACATCCGCGCCGGACTCGTGCAATTTGCGGATCATGTCATAGTCGTTGCTGGCTGGCCCCAGCGTGGCCACGATCTTGACGTTGCGGGTGCGTTTCATGTGCTCGGATCCTCGGCTTCAAACGTGTTAGCGTTATCACCCAATTCCCTTTTGGGTACAACTCACCTAATCGAGGCATTATGACGCCTTCATATCAACCTTTCTTCATCGATGGCGCGGACCGTCCGGGCCGCTGGTGCATCACGTGTGATCACGCCGCAAACACGGTGCCAGACTTCGTGAATGGTGGATCACTTGGCATTTCGGACGCTGATATGAACCGCCACATCGCCTTTGATATCGGAGCAGCGGGCGTCGCGCGTGCTTTGGGAGAGTTGCTCGACAGCCCAGTGATCTGTTCCAACTTCTCACGTTTGGTCATAGATCCGAACCGCGGCGCGGATGACCCCACACTGTTGATGAAGCTGTATGATGGCACAATCATTCCCGGAAACCGTCACGCGGATGACTCCGAACGCGAAACCCGTCTTGAGCGTTGCTATCATCCCTATCACCGCGCGTTGGCGGACCTGTCAAACCGGGAAAACTGCGTACTCTTGTCGATCCATTCCTATACGCCGCGACTAACCGGGCGCCCGATGCGGCCTTGGCAGGTTGGCGTGCTTTACGCAGGTGACGCGCGACTGGCGCACCCATTGCTGGACCGGCTCCGGCAGGAACCCGATCTGAGGGTGGGCGATAACGAACCCTATAGCGGTCATTTGCCCGGTGATGCTGTAGACCAACATGCGTTACGCCATGGACGCCCCAACGTGTTAATCGAAATCCGCAACGACTTGATTGAAGATGTGAAATCACAACGGAATTGGGCAGAACGGCTTGCGCCAATGCTTGACGAAACGCTGAAGGCAACCAATCTCTGAACGAAGGCAATCTAAGGGGACGTCATGGACGATCAAACAAAGCTTGAACTAGAGGCCGCCGCGTTCCGTCGACTGCGCCAGCACCTGATGGAAGACCGCACGGATGTTCAGAACATCGACATGATGAACCTCGCGGGGTTCTGTCGGAATTGCCTGTCGCGTTGGTATCAGGAAGCCTCCAATGAACGCGGGATCGAGATGGACAAGACCGAGGGGCGCGAGGCGTTCTATGGCATGACCATGGACGCGTGGAAGGCGAACTATCAGACTGACGCCAGCACCGATCAGAAAAAAGCCTTCGACAAGAGCTTTGCGGAAAATGTCGGCAAGGGCTGATGCGCCCCTGCCTGATCAGTCGTACCGCAATTGCTGCGCTTTGCCTCTGAAGATCACATAAGACAAGGCTGTGTAGGCCCCGATCATGGGCATCACGACCAGCGTACCGATCAAGATAATGAACAGGCTTTCCGGTGCTGACGCAGACTCGTAAATTGTCATCTTCTCTGGCACCACATAAGGGTAGAACGAGTACGCCAACCCAAAGAATGCCAGCACGAACAAGGCAATTGTGCAAGCAAAAGGCAGCCACGCAAAGCTGTCATCCGGGGTCGGCAAACGTCGCAACGACATCCAAAGCAGCGCAACGAGAATAGCTGACAAGATCGGCAACGGCGCCAGCAAGAACACTTCAGGCACGGAAAACCACTTTTCCCAGATCCGGTCGCTCACGTTTGGAGAGGCCAGCGACACCGCCCCCATCCCAAGGATCAGCCCCCAAATCCCGCCTTTGGCCCAGGATACCGCCTTGCGTTGCAGTTCATCAGATGTCTTCAACACCAGCCACGCTGCTCCGATACAGCTATACCCAACCGTCAGGAACACCGCGGTCAAAGCAGAAAACAACCACGTCGCTGTCGTGAACTCTAACCCAAGGACGTATTTTCCCAGCATGAAGCCCTGCGCCAGTGAGGTAAGCAGCGAACCCGCAAAGAAAGCATTGTTCCACAAGCCTTTCCATTGCGCTGGAGCTTTCACACGGAATTCAAAGGCCACACCGCGCAGGATCAGCCCAATCAGCATCAGAGCGACCGGCAAATACAATGCAGTCAAGATCGCGCCATGTGCTGACGGGAAGGCGACCAGAAGAATGCCAACCGCCATCACCAACCA
Source organism: uncultured Rhodobacterales bacterium (assembly GCA_964509095.1). Classification (GTDB taxonomy): domain Bacteria; phylum Pseudomonadota; class Alphaproteobacteria; order Rhodobacterales; family Rhodobacteraceae; genus Aliishimia. The sequence goes on along the minus strand of CAZDXI010000212.1, from coordinate 1,028 downwards.
AGTTTCGTTTGCATCCCAAAACGGCCCGATGGAGGCGACCATTGTATCCTTTTCGTCGTCTGTCGCGAAAGGAAACAGCACCCCGACGCCCAGATCGAAGCCGTCAAGGACGACGTAAATCAAGATCGACACGCCCATCAGGGCCGCAAAGATGAACGGTAATGTTTGTTCGGGGTTGGTGAAAATGTCGTTCATCTCACGTCACTCCGCCGGAACCCGCTGAGCGATCGCGGTGCCCATGGGCATACGCTCACGCGGCATCTCGCCCTTGGCCGCTTTGCGCGCAAGGTAAAACAGCACGCTGATATAGGCCCCAAGGAGGATGGCGTAGACTGCCAGATATGCAATGAGCGTTGTACCCACATAGGCAGGCGGAATGTCCGCAACCGCTTGCTTGGTCGTCAACACGCCCTGTACGAGCCACGGCTGGCGGCCGATTTCGGTTGTGTACCAACCCGCCAGCGTTGCGACCCATCCCGAAAATGCCATCGGCACCATTGCGTACAGTAGCGGGCGTGGCAGCCCTTCGATCCCACCACGACGCCACATCAGTAGCAACGCGCCCCAGCTCAGGAACAGCATCGCAAACCCGGTCCCGACCATGATGCGGAACGACCAGAACACAGCAAAGACAGGCGGGTGTTCAATGGTTCCGTCCGCAGCCACGAAGTCATTCAAGCCAGGAACAACGCCATCCGCGCTGTGTTTCAATATCAGTGAAGCTCCGTTTGGGATTGCAATTTCAAAGCGGTTTTCACGTGCCTCTTGATCGGGAATAGCAAAGAGCAACAACGGCACGTTTCCGCGTGTTTCCCAGTTGCCTTCCATGGCCGCAACCTTCTGCGGCTGATGCTCTAGAGTATTCAGCCCATGCATATCCCCTGCGAAAATCTGGATGGGGATCAGCAAACCGCCCATCACAAGCCCGGTTCGCAGACTTGCGCGAACTGCTTCGGTCCGCTCTCCGACCAGCCACCGGAAAGCCGACAGTCCGGCCACGAGGAAGGCCACCGTCAGACCAGACGCCA
>CAZDXI010000211.1:0-5479 GCA_964509095.1 uncultured Rhodobacterales bacterium | reverse complement strand
CGCCAGTACCGGCGTAAATTCGGCCAGTTCCAGCGTCTGACCCAATGCTTCGCGGACCGCGGAATCATCATCCACGACCAAGACACGTTTGCTCATTCTGCGGCCTCCGCTTCGCTCCAACGTTCTAGCTCCACTGTGAACCGCGCGCCGGTGTCCGTGTTTTCCCCCTGAATACGCCCGCCAAAGCTTTGCACCAAGCCATAAGAGATCGACAGGCCCAGCCCCATGCCCTCCTCGCCCTCCGACACAGCTTTCGTTGAGTAGAATGGTTCGAAAATCTTGTCCGGCGCTTGGATGCCGGGACCAATGTCTTGCACGTAAACAGCCAGTTTAGCCCCATCATCCAAAGCAATGCGGATGGAACGCCTGTCTTGTGCCATCATCGCGTCTGCGGCGTTATTGATCAGGTTCACGAAAACCTGCACCAGCCGCACCTCGCCTCCCCAGGCCAAGACCGGGGCTGCGTCCCTTTGATCCCACTCCAACACAACATCATCGCGGCGCAATCGGGCCTCTGTCAGTTCCACGGCTGTGTTGACGACCTGCACCAGATCGACTTTGCCCATAGGTTCGCTTTCATTACGCACAAAGGCCCGAAGGTTCTTGATGATCCGCCCCATGCGATGGGTCAGGTCCGCAATGCGTCCAAGGTTGTCGGCGGCCTGTTCCGGGCGGCCCCGGTCCAGAAAGGCCGCGCCATTGTCGGCAAAGGACTGGATCGCCATAAGTGGTTGGTTCAATTCGTGGCTGATGCCCGCACTCATCTGACCCAGTGCGCTCAGCTTGCCCGCCTGAACAAGGTCGGCTTGCGCCTGTCGCAATGCAGCTTCGGCGTCTTCGCGTTCTGTGATCTCTCTGCGCAATTGGATATTGGTTTCCGACAGCGCCTTTGTACGGGTCGCGACACCTTCTTCCAGTTCCGCATTGGCTTCGGCCAACGCGCGACGACGCTCCGTTGCGAGGAATAGCAATGCCCCGAACGCCAGACATAAGGCCATGACCGCCGCAGCCTGCAATCCAGCCAGACGCAAGGCCGGGGCCGTGTCGATTAGTGCTTCTGCCTTCAGTCCAATTACTGGCAACGCCCGCGTCAGATGCAACGCCCGATCCGGCAGATACGGCCCCCACTCTAACTTCCAAAGCTCGTGCGGGCCCATGTATCGAACGTCCAACGGGCGCGATGGACCTTTCGGTGGCGCAAGACCGGGATTTCCGACAGGACGACGCCACGTGGTGAGTTCGGAACGGTTGGTAATCAATACGGATCCAAGCACGTCCGTGAAAAACACCGCCGGGTTTGATCCGGTCCAATCCCATTCAATTTCAGCAATATCGGCCGCGACGATCACAGCGCCCTGCACTTTGCCTGTCCCATCGAAAAAGGGGGCAGCATAATAATAGGCGCGCGGGGTTACGATCACGTCCGCACCGTGACCCCAACCCAAAGCGCCTTGCATCGCACGGTCCACAAACGGCGTGTCAATCCGCGTGCCCGTCAACTCGCTCCGCGCGGCTGCTCGGGCAGTGCCGGTGCGATCCACATACAAAACTTCCAGAGCAGAGGTCTTGTCCGCCACGCGCTGAAACAAGGCGCTCGCGGCATCTGAAGACGCGCGCGCAGGTGCAGCGCTCAGTACTGCGACTGCAGGATGATCGGACAAAAGCACCGCCAATTCGCGATACCGCTGCAACTGCCCAACAACGCGGTCCGACGCGAGCGCGAGGTCCGCCTGCCCTTGCTTTGCCAACTGGTCTAGCGCCTGCCCATAGCCATAGCGCCATACGCCAGCGCCAAGGGCCGCGACGGCCCCAAGGAACAACGCGACAATGGCAAGACGTGATGTGCGACCCCGGTTCATGATGCCTTCATATCCGTTTGGCTCTTGCCTTGACCAGAGCACTTGCGGCATCTGGGGGTCATGAAACGCAGCTCCCAATCGCTGACAGACCCCGCGTTCGTGCAAAATCCCTACCCGTTCTACGACCGCGCGCGCCACGAAGGTCCGATCCTGTTTTGGGACGACATGCGCATGGCGGCGGCCTTTGATCATACCTCGGTCCACGCGTTGCTGCGAGATCGCCGACTGGGGCGCACACCGTTGGAACCACGCCCGCGCCCCGATCATCTGGAACCGTTTCGCACATTGGAAGATCACAGCTTGCTCGAACTGGAACCACCCCGTCACACACGCCTGCGCGGCCTTGTTCTGCGCGCGTTCACATCCCGCCGCGTCGCGACTTTGCGCCCGGATATCGAAGCAATCACGGAAGATTTGCTCTTAGCCCTCCCGAAAGAACGACCCTTCGACCTGATCCCCGATTTCTGCCAGCCCTTGCCCGTGCGTATCATCGCGCGCCTGCTGGGCGTGCCGGAAAGCCTCGCCCCGGAATTGCTGGCTTGGTCCCGTGACATGGTCGCGATGTATCAAACCGGCGTCACACGCGAGGTGGAAGACGCCGCAGGTCGCGCAGCCGCCGAGTTTACCGATTTCATGCGCAGTTACATCGACAAGCGCCGCAACGATCCGCGCGATGATCTGATCACGGAACTGATTGCCGCTGAAGAAAATGGCGAGAAACTCAGCACGGATGAGATGATCGCAAATTGCATCCTGTTGCTGAATGCCGGACATGAGGCCACTGTGCACTCGCTTGGCAATGCGACGCGGGTCTTGCTGGAACAGAATTGCGTGCCGATGCCGGACACGGCCGACGCGATTGGCGAAGAGGTCCTGCGCTTTGACGCGCCACTGCATGTTTTCACGCGGTTTGCCTATGAAGATATCGGCCTACCGGGTGGCGCTACCCTTATGCGCGGAGAAGAGATCGCTCTGGTGCTTGGGTCCGCCAATCGCGACCCGGCGGTGTTTCCCGATCCAAACCGATTTGATCCCACTCGAAATGCCACGAAACACACAAGTTTCGGCGCTGGCGTGCATTTTTGCGTCGGCGCCCCCTTGGCCCGGGCGGAGATCAGCATCGCGCTTCCAAGACTTTTCACTGCCTGCCCGGACTTGCGGATGGTCGAGCCGCCGCAATACGCCAACAGCTATCACTTCCACAAACACGACCGGCTGATGGTTACAACGGCAGCGCGGTCGTCATCTTGATCTCTTCCATCGACAAGAGAGCAGTCACGTTGTGCACCCGCACCTCTGAAATCAGGGCCTGATAAAAAGCATCATAAGCGCGTGCGTTCTTCACGCGGACTTTCAGGATATAATCGATATCTCCTGCCAGACGGTGTGCCTCCTGCACTTCGGGGCGGTCGCGCAGCGCTTTGAGGAACGTCGCCTGCCAGTCGGCTTCATGTTCTGATGTACGGATCAGAACGAAGAAGCACGCCTCGAACCCCAAGGCCTCCGCATCCAGCAAAACTGTCTGCGCGCCGATCACCCCGGCATCACGCATTTTGCGAATCCGATTCCATACGGGCGTCTTGGAAGACCCCACTGCCTTGGCGATTTCGTCCAAGGATTGGCCTGCGTCCCGTTGCAGCTCGCCAAGGATTTTCTTGTCTGTCTCGTCTATTCGGACGGCCATTCTGATTTTCCCTTTCATCCCGCGCGTTCGTCCCAATTCACCACCAATTCGGAACAATCCTCCTTATTCACGCGCGACACTGGCGATATATCGGAACAATTTCCTATATGTAAATGAGAAATCACGAGGGCCGACACATGGATCATTTTCCCGTCTACTTGTCCACAGCCGGACGCCGCATCGTTTTGTCTGGCGGCGGAGAGGCTGCTGAGGCGAAGCTGAGGCTGCTGCTGAAGACCGAAGCCAAGATCACAGTCTTCGCGACGGACCCGTCCGCGACGATCACGGGTTGGGCCGATACGGGAAAGCTGACATTGGTGCACCGCGCGATGTCTCCGGGTGACGCATTGTGTGCCGCCTTGTTCTATGCCGCAGACGAAGACGCAACCGAAGACGCTCGGACAGCAGCGATTGCACGCGCGGATGGCGCACTGGTGAACATCGTCGACAATCTGCAAGACAGCCAGTTCATCACCCCCGCGATCGTGGATCGAGACCCAGTAACTATCGCCATTGGCACCGAAGGCGCTGCACCCGTTCTCGCACGTGCGATCAAGGCGGATCTGGAAGCGAAACTGCCCGCCTCGCTCGGCCTGATGGCGCGTGTTGGTAAGGCATTTCGCAAGGCTGCCGACGCCCTGCCCTTTGGACGTCCGCGCCGAGACTTCTGGCGGGACTACTATTTCACCTCTGGTCCCCGCGCCGCGCATGATGGCCCTGCCGGTTTGCAGATCGCGCTGGAAGACACGTTGCGCACACATCTAGACAGAACCGCACGAGACGGCCATGTCGCCTTTGTCGGCGCAGGCCCCGGTGACCCGGAGCTGCTCACCCTGAAAGCCCGCCGCGCGCTGGACGAGGCGGACGTTGTGATCCACGATCGCCTAATCTCCCCCGGTATTTTGGAGCTGGCGCGCCGCGAAGCAGTGATGATTGATGCCGGTAAAGAGGGCTTTGGCCCGTCCATGACGCAAGACGATATCAACGCATTGATTGTTGAACACGCCCAGACAGGGGCGCAGGTCGTACGGCTCAAGGGTGGCGATGCCACCGTGTTCGGGCGTCTGGACGAGGAAATCGACGCTGTCGATGCTGCCGGGATTGGCTGGCATATCGTGCCGGGCATTACGTCTGCCTCCGCGGCTGTTGCTGCTATCGGGCAGAGCCTGACAAAGAGACAACGCAATTCTTCGGTCCGGTTGCTGACCGGGCACGACATGAAAGGCTTTGCGGACCATGACTGGGCTACTCTCGCGCGCCCCGGAGAAGTTGCCGCGATCTATATGGGGAAGAAGTCTGCGCGCTTCATCCAAGGCCGCCTGCTGATGCATGGCGCAGATGCGGCGACGCCCGTGACTTTTGTCGAAAACGCATCCCTGCCCACGCAACGGGTGATCTCATCAACCCTGGGGCAAATGGAACCGGATCTGACCAACGCTGGCCTGACTGGCCCTGCGTTGACCTTCTTCGGCCTCGCGCCTCGCGAAGCTGTTGTTCAAGCCGAACGTCTGACCCCACTGCAAGAGGCCCTGTCATGACCGACAAACCGATATCGAAAGTCGTCACTGCCAATCATCTGCTGGCCGGAGACGTTGTGTATCAAACCGCAACTGGCTGGAGCCGCGATTTGAAAGACGCCGAAGTGCTGACAGACGACGTTCTGGCCGAAGCGCGCCTTCTGGATGCGCAACTACAAACCGGAACCATCGTCGGAGCTTATTTGGCGGACGTCGTCGTCTCGCAAACCGGCCCACAACCAACGCATTTCCGCGAGGATTTCCGCGCAACTGGTCCATCGAACTACCCGCACGGCAAACAAGCAGAGGGTGCACACCATGTATAACTACAACGATTTTGACCGCGCCTTCATTACCGAGCGCAACGCACAGTTCCGCGCGCAGGTGGAACGTCGGATCAGCGGCGCGTTGACCGAAGA
>CAZDXI010000210.1:0-5494 GCA_964509095.1 uncultured Rhodobacterales bacterium | reverse complement strand
TGCTGTACCTGCGCCCCGAGGCGTTGCTTGGGCCGGGATTTCAGATGTCCTTCGCGGCCACGACAGCTTTGGTCGCCGTTTTCAATGGTTTCCGCGACCGTCACTGGCCCATCCCGCGTTGGCTAAAGGGCACGTCTTCGGTGCTTGTCGCCTCTGCTGTGTCGGGGTTTGCGACTGCGCCGATTGCTGCTGCGCATTTCAATGTCATGTCTCACTACGGGTTAGTCGCCAATTTATTGAGCGTGCCTGTTATGGGTACGCTGGTAGTGCCCGCATCCGTGCTCGCGGTGCTGCTGGCGCCGTTCGGTTTGGAACAACTTGGGTTGTGGCTCATGGGTCTGGGATTGTGGTGGATCCTGCAAGTCGCTGAATACACGGCAGCTTTGCCCGGCGCGCGCAGTTTCATCATTGGCCCGAACGCGCTTGTGCTGCCACTGATGACGCTTGGCGCGTTGTTTGTTGTGATCTGGCAGGGCCGGGGGCGATGGGCCGGGCTTGCTCCGATGGCGGCTGCATTGATGCTTTGGGGGCAAGGGGACCGGCCGGATGTTCTGATTTCGGATACCGGTGGAATTGTGGGGATCATGACAGACCATGGTCGCGCGCTCAGCCGGCCCAAAGGGTCTGGCTTCATCGCCCAGAACTGGTTGGAGAATGACGGCGATGGTGTCGAACAAGCCTTGGCATATGACCGCTGGATGCTGTCATGGGCAGAAAAGGGACGCGCAGTGCACGGTGCCGTGCACATCACCCACATCACCGGGAAACGTGCGGCGGCAAGTCCACCGTCCTGCGGTGGTGGTGTGTTAGTGTCCAATATTGATCTGCAAACGACGATGACCAACTGTCTCACATTCGATCCGGCCGAACTACGCCATACCGGCGCTGTTGGTCTCAGCTGGACGCAAAATGGGGCGCTAAAAATCACAACCGCCCGCCAGTTGGCTGGCGAACGGCTTTGGTCACAATGGCCGGAAAACCGGGATGGCCAGCGCGATCAGTATGTGCGGATCAACCCGACCAGTTTGCCCTGAACCTTGACCTTCCCAACTGGGAAAACACGCGTTTCATAGGCCGCATTTGCGGCTTCCAGCGCAATCGTGTCGCCTCGCCGCTGGTAGCGTTTGAGCGTGGTTTCGTAATCCTCAACCATAGCGACCACGATATCTCCGTTGTCTGCGGCACCGGTTTCTCGGATTACCACAACGTCGCCGTCGTTGATGCCCGCCTCGATCATGGAATCGCCTTTGACTTCAAGCGCGTAGTGATCGCCATTGCCTTGCAGCATCTGACCGGGCACGGCAACGGACGAGCCTGCATCGTTTATCGCTTCAATTGGAACACCGGCTGCAATCTTGCCCATCAAGGGGAGTTCGCGCACTTCGGCACCGGAAACCGTGATCGCGGACGCAGGCGGTGGTGTGTCGGGGCGATCCCCATCAATCACACGGGGTGAGAAGCCTTGGGTCTGCGGCGCGCCACCGAGGCTCTCGGGCAGCTTCACAATCTCAATCGCGCGGGCGCGGTGGGCAAGACGGCGAATGAATCCGCGCTCCTCCAGAGCGGTGATCAAGCGGTGAATGCCTGACTTGGAGCGCAGATCCAGTGCGACTTTCATTTCATCAAAACTGGGCGGCACGCCATCGCGTTGCAGCCGTTTGTGGATGAATTCCAGCAGGTCCAGTTGTTTCTTGGTCAGCATGCTCGTGCCCTCCCACATTATGTAATTTGGGTTTTGTTCTAGATGTGTTCACGTTTTGTGTCAACATCGCGGAACAAATCACCCGTATGGGTAGTCGCGCATGGTTAAAGAAGGATGAATTCCAGAGTATCGCCAGCTTTGCGCGCTGGATCATTTGGTGGGCGCACGGCCAAAGCATTTGCTTGAGAAAGAACGCCAAGTAGCGAACTGTCCTGCCGATCAAACACAGTTGCCACACCGTCTTGCAGGGCCGCGCGCATGTAATGCTCTCTCGGTCCGTTCTTCGCGATGTCATGACCGAGACGCGCCGTCAGGCGAGGTGAGGGGACCGCTGCACCCCCGAGCATTGCCCGCAACATGGGCAGCAAAAACACAGTCCCGCATACCATGGCTGATACCGGGTTTCCCGGCAGCCCGATCATCGGCGTTGTGCCCAAGCGTCCCGCCATCAACGGTTTCCCGGGCCTCATCGCCACTTTGTAGAAACTTTGCTCTAGACCCATATCGCCCGCGACGGTCCCCACCAGATCGTGATCCCCGACCGAAGCCCCACCAATCGTGACCACCAAGTCGCATCCGCGTGTCATTGCAAAAACCTGTCGAAGGCTCGCTTCGGAATCCCGCGCCACCGGCAACATCCGTGCTGTGCACCCATTTGCTTCGATCAAAGCCGCTAATCCAAAGCTGTTGGATGCGATGATCTGGTCCGGGCCGGGGTCTTCTCCGGGTTGCACCAGCTCATCCCCTGTCGGGATGAGCGCGACAATCGGTTTGCGCCGCACACGCAGCTCGCCATGATTCATAGCAGCCAAAAGAGCAATATCACGTGGTCCGAGCGGACCTTTTGGTGCAAATGGCTCTCCCTGACGGAAATCCCCGCCAGCCGGACGGATATTGGACTTGTTGAATGTTTCTTCGGTGATCGAAATCAGATCACCGCTTCGCTCCACATCCTCTTGTATCACCACGAAGTCCGCGCCTTCTGGCACCGGCGCACCTGTAAAAATTCGAACCGTTTGTCCCGGTCCAACTTTTCCACCAAAACCGTGCCCAGCCGCAGCTTCGCCGATGACCTTGAATTGCGCATGTTGCTGAACTTCGGCGGATTTCACCGCGTAGCCATCCATGGACGAAGCATCAAAGGGCGGCTGCGTGCGGTTCGCCTTTACAGGCTCCGCCAGCATCCGTCCTGCGGCCTGCCGCAGAGGCACGGTTTCAACCCCAAGTGGGCTCACCAGCTTGAAAAGTTGATCCAGAGCCTCACTGACCGAAATCATGACGCCTCGTAAAGCCCTGATTTTCCGCCATCTTTCAGCGCAACATGCACGCCGCCGATCTCCATGCCACGATCCACGGCCTTGACCATGTCATAGACGGTCAACGCCGCCACAGACGCTGCAGTCAACGCCTCCATCTCGACCCCAGTTTGCCCAGTCGTCTTCACGGTTGCCGCGATGCGAAGGCCGGGCAAGTCGCGGTCCATCTCGATTTCAATCGCGACTTTTGCAATCGGCAGAGGATGGCATAACGGGATCAGATCAGATGTCTTTTTCGCAGCCATGATCCCGGCCAGTCGCGCCACGCCCGGAACATCACCCTTCTTCGCAGCACCCTGTTCGATCAGGACCAGCGTCTCGGGTTGCATGCGAACCCAAGACTTCGCCACCGCCACGCGGTCAGTTACGTCTTTGCCGGACACATCCACCATGTGCGCATGCCCATCTGCATCAAAATGGGTGAGCGAGGACATCAGAACCCTCCGGCTTGCAGAGGGTTCGCCAGAATGGCTTTGGTCGCAGCCGTCACATCCTCATGGCGCATCAGGCTTTCGCCGATCAGGAAAATCCGCGCGCCATACATCGCCATATCCCGCAGATCATCCGGTGTATTCAGCCCGGATTCTGACACCAACGTGCGATCCCCGGGCGCAAGCCGCGACAGCGTGCGCGTGGTATCCAGCGAGGTTTCAAATGTCTTAAGATTGCGATTGTTGATCCCGATCAGGCTGCTTTGCAATTCCGCCGCGCGTTCCAGTTCCGCTTCATCATGAACTTCGATCAGGCAATCCATGTCCCATTCCAGAGCCGTCGCTTCCAGTTCCGCTGCTTGGGCATCGCTGACCGAGGCCATGATGATCAGGATACAGTCGGCCCCCAGAGCGCGCGCCTCTACGACCTGATACGGATCGTACATGAAGTCCTTGCGCAGGCAGGGCAGGTCGCAGGCGTCTCGGGCTTGGGTCAGATATTCCTTGGCGCCCTGAAAGCTTGGCGTATCCGTCAACACAGACAGGCAGGTCGCGCCACCGGCTTCATAGGCTTTGGCCAGCGCAGGGGGATCAAAATCCGCACGGATCAGTCCTTTGGACGGACTGGCTTTCTTGATCTCAGCAATCAGGCCATAGCCTTCACGTGCGGCCGTGCGAAGCGCGTCACCAAAGGGACGGGTCACGCCAGCAGCCCGCGCGTCGGCTTCCACGTCCTCAAATGACTTGGCGGCTTTGTCGGCAGCCACTTCTTCCAGCTTGTAGGCCTTGATCTTGTCCAGAATGGTTTCAGTCATCCGGAGGCTCCCACCCAATTAATCTCGGACATTTGGCGCTGTTTAAGCCACTGGTTCACGGTTGAAAATGGCCGGGAGCCGAAAAACCCCCGATGCACGGACAGGGGTGAGGGGTGCGGTGCTGTCAGGATCAGATGATCGGGGTTGTTCAGGTGCTTGGCAAAGCTTTGCGCGGGGCGCCCCCAAAGCAGGGCCGCGCGTGGGGCGTCATTCAGTCGGGTCAGAACCTCACGCACAAGCTTGTCCCAGCCCAGTTTGGCATGTGCTTTGGCGGCACCCTTTGGCACTGTCAGAGCTGTGTTCAACAGCAAGACACCCTCCGCTGCCCAATCCGCAAGGTCTGTGCGCGCGCGCGCCGTTCCAAGATCATTTTCCAGTTCTGTCAACATGTTACCCAAGCTATCGAGCCGTCCTCCGAACCCGTCGGGTATCGAAAATGCCAACCCATCGGCCTTGCCAGGCGTGTGATACGGGTCCTGTCCCAGAATGATCACGCGCACATCATCGGGTGCACAGGCTTCTAAGGCGGCAAACACTTTTTCACGTGGAGGGAAGATCGTGCGCGGGTCCTGTTCCAACGCGGCCTCGATCGCGGGAAGGTCCTCTGAAAAGAAGCGTAAATCCGCCCAAGCGCCAAGCTCTGACAGATCAAACATTACGCTTGAACGGAGGTTAGAGCAGCGAGATCGGTGATCTTCTGACGTGCGGCTCCGGACTCAATCGCCTCGGCTGCGCGCGCGGCCCCTTGTTTCAGATCGTCCTCGACCCCAGCGACTTTCAAAGCCGCGGCAGCGTTCAGGAGAACAGCGTCCCGATACGCTGAGGGCGCACCATCAAGCAACGCATTGAACGCAATCCCGTTTTCTTCGGGTGTGCCGCCAACAATGGCCTCAAACGGATGCACGGGCAGGCCCGCCTCTTCAGGATGCAGTTCGAAATCCGTTACTGCGCCATCTTTCAGCGCAGACACCCAGGACACTCCGGTAATCGTCAGCTCATCCGTGCCATCACTGCCATGTACAAGCCATGCGGAGTCCGACCCAAGTTCAGCCAGGGTTTCCGCCATGGGGCGGATCAGATCCCGCGAAAATGCACCTGTCAGCTGCTTGGTCACACCCGCCGGATTGGTCAGCGGCCCCAAGATGTTGAAGATCGTGCGGGTGCCAAGTTCTGCGCGCGTGGGCATCACATGGCGCGTGGCGGGGTGGTGCATCGGGGCCATCATGAAGC
>CAZDXI010000209.1:0-5526 GCA_964509095.1 uncultured Rhodobacterales bacterium | reverse complement strand
GTACAGGCTTCAGCGGATTGGAAGAACCGCGCGCCTTCCAGACACATGTACTGAACGCCCGGTGCCTGCAGTTCCATCCGCATGTAAACGGTGAAAGCAACCGAGATGAAGCCCACCAGAGCGGACGTGATCAGGTACAGAATGCCGATGTCTTTGTGGTTTGTTGACATGAACCACCGGGTGAAGAAGCCCCGGTTGTCTTCATGTTCGTGCCCATGAATGGCTGCGTCGGCCATATGGCGTGCCTCCTATTGGTGTCGGTGCGCACGGCTATTTGCGCACCACATACTGAATCATAGGCGGTTCTAGGATGGATCAGGTTACCGTTCAATGTAGGAAACCAGCTTTGGGCGGGTAAGATTGTCGCGGATGCGCGGGTGTTCCCTGATATATGCAGTATTTCGCATATATTGTGCCAAATTCGGCGGATCAGGGCGCGACGTCACCCCGCAAACTGGAAAGGGCGGACCGGATCAGCGCACCTGCGGCGAGGGCGAAGAGCGCCGCGACCATCGTGTCGACCCAACGGCGTAGTCGGGCGTACATGCCCATCGCGCTTTGTGTTGAAAAAGCAAGGGCATAGGCTGCGTAAATTAGGAAACCTTGCACAATGCAAAGCCCTGTCGCGATTGCCACTTGCGGCGCGGCATTGGCCTCGGGAACGCCCAAGGACAGCGTTGCCATCCACGCCACAACCGCTTTGGGGTTGGACAGGTTGAGTAAAAGCCCACGCCGGAACCCGGTGTCGTGCGCCACAGGCACATCCAACGTGGTGACGGTCGCCCGCGACGACCGGACCGCGCCGAAAGCAAGCCAGAGCAGGTAAACTCCCCCAAAGAGCTTCAACAAAATCAATGCAGTGCTGGAGGCTTGCAGAATGGCACCCAGTCCAGTTGCGGCGACCAGCCCCCAGAAGGCAAGGCCAACACCCAACCCCAGCCCAAACCGCAAGCCACTTGCACGACCAGAGCGCATAGAGACCGCCGCAACGGCCAGAGTTGCCGGGCCGGGCGAGGCGGCGACCACAAAGAATGCAGTTAGCACAGGGAGAAGAGCGAGCGCATCGGTCATAACGGGTCAGGAGGAGTTCGACACAGAAGGAGCTGGCTCGGGAAATGCGATGTCAAATGTCTTGCGCAGCGCAACGTCCAGATCATCCATTGTCACCGGCAGACCTAGATCCACGAGGCTGGTCACACCATGTTCGGAAATCCCGCAGGGTACGATGCCGGAGAAATGCTCCAAGTCCGGTTCGACGTTGATGGAGATGCCATGAAAGCTGATCCACTTGCGCAGGCGAATCCCGATGGCGGCGACTTTATCTTCGGCGGGTAGGCCATTGGCTTGCATGGGTTTTTCTGGACGTTCGACCCAGACACCCACACGGCCGTCGCGGATATGGCCGGTGATGTTGAACTCAGCCAGTGTGGTGATCACCCAAGTCTCCAACGACTTGACGAAGGCGCGCACATCGCGGCCGCGTTTGCCCACATCGAGCATGACATAGATCACTCGTTGGCCGGGGCCGTGATAGGTGTATTGCCCGCCGCGCCGCGCGTCATAAACCGGGAAGCGGTCCGGGTCTGTGAGGTCTTCGCGTTTGGCGGATGTGCCGGAGGTGTAAAGGGCAGGGTGTTCCAGCAACCAGATGCACTCGGGCGCCGTTCCAGCGGCGATGGCGGCGACGCGGTCCTCCATGAAGGAAAGCGCGTCCTCATAGTCAGTCAGGCCGTCAGTTGTGATCCATTCGACCATGCGCTTATCCGGGCAAAAGCCCGGCCTCCTTCACGGCGGCAACATTGGCGCGGCTTACGGGGATCGCGTCCCCATGGGACATGGTCAGGATCGCCTTGGCGCCGTCGCGCTTGGCCGATGTGACTTCGGACAGAGCAACCCAATGGGAGCGGTGCACCTGCAATCCCGGCGTGGGCGCTGTTTCCTTGATGGCGTCGCCAAGGCGCATCAGCAGCATGTCTTCGCCCTTGGTCGTGCGCACGCGGACATAGTGGTCTTCGACACTCAGCGCGACAAGGGGGCCGCGCTTTTCATACGGCAGACGGTCGAGAAGGCTGGGGCCGGTCGTGGCCGCAGGTGACGCGGTGAATTGGGAAAACGCGTAATCCAGCACCAATGTGACGATGAAGGATACGCCAAACACAGGGGTTGCAAAGCGCAGGACCTCTCCGGCGCTGTTCAGAAAGGTGCCGAAGAGTGCTGTATTGATGACGAAAATCACCAGAGTCAGCGCAAGCCCTGTCGCCAATCCCAGCAGCACCACACGCGGAATACGGGCCAGGCCCGCCAGCATTGGACGCAGCAGCGCCGAGACCAGACTGCCCGACAGATACGTCACACACACGATCCCCACCCAATACAGCCCAAGCGGCACCGGGCGCAGGATGTCCCCGGTGCCAAACGCGCCGGCAAAGGCCAGCACCAAACCTGCACCGATCATGCAAACCCACGTCAAAGGGCGACGAACATCGTGTTGCCATTCACGAAGCGCGAGTTGCAGAGCGCTGCTTTTCACGGTGTTTTTCGTCCTTTTTGCGTATGCGCGCTGGTGCGTGCGGGGCGGGTGTGGCGACTGGATCGCAGACAGCCGGTTTCGCACAAATAAGGGGTGAGGCAGGCAGAGATGCAAGGAGAAATGACATGACCCTACAGCCTTACCTTGATGCGAGCCTGATCGTGCAAGTCCATGTGATTGCAGCCGCAATGGCCCTTTTCATTGGCCCGTTTGCCCTTTGGCGCAAGCGCAGGGATCGCCTGCACAAAGTGCTGGGTTACGTTTGGGTGCTGAGCTTTGGGTTCGCCGCGTTCATCGCCCTGTTCATTCCCAGCCACTTCACGCCGATTGGGCTTGGGCCAATCCACGCGCTGTCGGTCTATGGATTGTACGGCATCTATGAGGCGATGCGCGCGATCTATCGCCGGGACATCGTGCTTCATAAGCTGGTGATGCAGAACCTCTATGTGCGGGGTATCGCTTTGGCGGGCGCGTTCAACTTCCTGCCGGGGCGCACCACGCAGCGTGCGTTGATCCCGGATACCCCGGAACTGGGCTATGCGATTATTGCCGCAGTTCTGGTCTGGGCGTTTGTTCCGATCATTCGGGCATCGCTCGCGTCGCGCGGCTCCGTTCAGGACGCGGATCGGGCAGCACCTTCCAGTGGCGATCAAGAGGCTGCGTGATCTATGAAAGTTTCAGCCTTGCATGACCTTTTGCAACATCTGCGCATAGTTCTGAGGGCCTTGCGCCCCGGTCACCATGAACTTTTCTGCGAAAATCATGGTGGGAACGCCGCTGATCCCGTTCTGGGTCCAGACCTGTTCCTGCGCGCGGACCGCCTGAGCGTGTTGATCAGAGGTCAGCGCAGCCTCTGCCAGAGTGCGGTCAAGCCCCACAGTTTCGGCGACATCCAGAAGGGTCTGCGGGTCTGACACGTCCAAAGCATCGGTGAAATGCGCTTTGAACAGGGCGAGTTTCAGCGGATGCTGAAGCCCTTGAGCCGCCGCGAAGTCCAACAAGATATGCGCCTTGAAGCTGTTCACGATGCGGCTGTGTTCATCAAGGTTGAACGTAAAGCCAAGCGCGGCACCCATGTCCTGCAGCTTCTGGCGATTGGCGCGGGATTGTTCGGGGGTGGAGCCATATTTGCGCTGAATATGCGCGCCAAGCTCTTCACCCTCCGGAGCCATATCAGGATTGAGCTCAAACGGATGCCAGCGCACACGTGCGCCGCACCCCATCTGAGACAGCGCCATTTCAAGCTGTTTGAACCCGACAATGCACCACGGACACATCACATCCGAGATGATATCGACCTGCACAACGGGCTTGTTTTTCTGCGCAACCGGCGCGTTTGTAGTATCCACCATCCGCCCGAAATAGGCGTTGCGTGCGCGCGTGCCAAGCAGGTGTTCGGAATTGTGACAAATTGTTAGGGCCAAACGCGATCCTTGTGTTACGCTTTGCCCAACGCTGCTGAGTCTTTTTTATCTAGGAGTTCATTATGAAATCGAAACATTTAGCATCTGCCCTTGTCAGTGCGGCTTTGATCGCCACTCCCGCCACACAAGTGGCCGCGGACGCCGGGGATTTTGTTGCTGGCGCAATCATCGGTGGGATCATCGGTGCCAATGCCAAAAAGCGCAGCAAGCCGCGCGCCAAGCGGGTTTACAAATCCACACGCCAGCGCCTGCCTGCGACACAGGAAGGGCGTCAGATCCAAGCCTCGCTGAACTATTTTGGGTTCAATGCGGGCACAGTGGACGGTCAGTTGGGGCGCAAGTCCCGCAACGCGATTTCCAACTATCAGGCCCATATGGGGTATCCCGTCACTGGGCAGTTGAGCGATTGGGAGCGCGACTTCCTGTTCAATTCCTATGACCGCGCGCAAGCGGGTGGGGCGGCCACGATGCAGACCATCGCGAGCCTGCCACAAGGTCCACGCGGCCTGCTGCATGTGTACCGCGAACAGATGGCAGGTACGACAACAGCCACAGCGCCTGTGACAACAGCTGTTCCGGCAGCTCCGAATACGGTGATGGCGGCGGTTCCCACGACTCCGGCTGCGACCGCGACATTGCCAAGCCTTGCGGCTGCTGCCCCGGCGACGGGTGGCGCATTGCCGAACTTCCTTGGCAGTTCACAGACCATTTCGCTGGCCAGCCACTGCAACGGCATCTCTCTGCTGACCAATTCCAACGGCGGGTTCACAACTGTGTCGAACATGACCGATCCGCATTTCGCGCTGAACGAACAGTTCTGCCTCGCGCGGACCTATGCCATCGCGCAGGGTGAAGAGATGGGCAACAAGCTGGTGAACTTCACTCCGGCCCAGATCGCACAACAATGTGCGTCCTTTGGCCCGGCGATGAAGGATCAGATTGCCGCTGTGTCCCTGAAGCCAAGCGCAGACGTCGTGCGCATGACCTCAAGCTTCATTCTGTCCACGGGCATGTCCCCGGCAGAGATGACGGGCACGGCCAAGATTTGCCTGTCCTCGGGCTATCGCACGGATGACATGGATGTGGCGATTGCCTCTGGTCTGATGCTGGTCACGCTGGGTGAGCAGGTCTACGGCGAACTCATCGGTCACCACCTGAGCCAGGGCTTCGGCGTCTCGCGGCGTCCCGATCTGGCACAGGGTTGGTATGATGTGGCGACAACCGCCTTGGAAGCGGGCGCACCAGCCGTCTTTGCACCGGGTCAGCCAGAGCGCACAGGCCTGCTGAAGCAAGCCGCGATGAGCCTTGGTGGTAACGCGACAGCCGCAACACCGCAGCCGCAACCGGCCGCGACCCTGCCATCCTTCGGGGCTGCCAGCGAATAAGCGGAACAGACCGTACATGAACAGAACGCGGCGACCTGCCAGTCAGGCCGCCGCGTTTTCATGTGCGGGGCGCAAATTTGCGCTTGAGATGGTGCGCGCCTTTGGCTACACCGCGCGCACGCTTATCAGGCTTTGCGGTCGTGGCGGAATTGGTAGACGCGCAGCGTTGAGGTCGCTGTGAGGTAAC
>CAZDXI010000208.1:0-5531 GCA_964509095.1 uncultured Rhodobacterales bacterium | reverse complement strand
GCGCCAGCCAGCGCAAATCCCAGGTAAACTGCAAAGACCCGAGGCTTGACCAAGGCCCAGACCGCAATCGCTGCCGGGATGCAGGACACACCGCCTGCGATCACAAAGCTCATCGCCGCGCCTTGGGCCATGCCTTGGGTGAGCAAAGCGTCCACCAAAGGCACCGCCGCATAGCCGTTCAGATAGGCAGGTGCGCCAACCAACGCGCCCAGAAGGATCGGCCAAATGCCTTGCCCGCCAAGGACTTGCGCGATCAGCTCAGCTGGTACGTAGTGCAACATCACCGCTTCGATCACGTAGGCCAGCGTCAGCCATTTCAGCAGGAATAGCGCATTCGTCAGCGCAGTCTCGCGGAAGGTCGCCACGCGCTCTGGATCGGACCAGAAGGCCCAGACAGGCTTGCCTTGAAACGGTTGTTTGACGCCGCAACAGCCACCGATTTGGGGCTTTTCGCGCAGTGGATCCGCAAAAACCGGAGTGTTGGCCATCAAGAGCGCGCCGAAGCCGCCCATCAGGCCCAGCCCGACAGCCGCGACCGTCTTGGCCAGCGCAAAGTCGAACCCCAGCGTGCCAGAGGTGATCGCGAACATCGCCGGGTCCATCAAAGGGGAAGCCAGCCAGAACGCCATCACTGCCGACAACGGCGCGCCAACGGCCAGCAAAGCGGCGATAAACGGGATCACTTCACACGAACAGAACGGCGACAATCCACCCAAAAGTGCGGCCATCACGATCATGCGCGCCGGGTTGCCCTCGAACGCGCGGGCCAGCAGGTTTTCCGCGCCTGACGCCTTTAGATAGGCAACCGCAAGCACGGCAAAGGCGATAAAGACGCCCGTGTGCCCGATGGCGGACAGGGTGAATTGCACGGCCTCCCAGAAATAGGGGTAATCCAGCACCGCAATCGCGGCGAGGATCAAGGCGGAGGCAATCCACGGCTTGCCGGGCAGGGGGATGCGTCGAGGGGGTGCAGTCGTGTCAGCCATGGTGATGCGCTCCATCTGTGCTGTCCGCACAACATTCTTTCAGCAGGAATTGCGACAGGTCGCGCAATTCATCAAACGCCACGGCGGCGCAAATGATGCTGCGCCCTTGCCGTTCCTGCGTTACCAGTCCGGCTTGTGCGAGGATCTTCATGTGATGCGTAAGCGTCGATCCGGTGACCCCGCAACGTGTTCCGAGTTCACCAATGCTCAGGCCTTCGGACCCGGCTCGCACAAGTGTGCGCAGCACAGCGAGGCGCTGCTCAGACCCAAGTGCCGCAAAGGTTGAAGCCGCACGGGTCAGGTCGAGATCATCTGTCGAATCTATTTTCATATTTCTAGAATTATCGAAATAAGTGTTTTGCGCAAGCTTTATTTCGATAAACGTCGAAATGATGTGATGCGTAGCGGCCTTGGCTTTGCGCCATGCTTGGACTAGCTGGCACCTTATGGACGATATCATCCAAGATATTCGGGCGTGTCAGCTGTGCAAAGACCGCTTTGCCGGAACTGCGACAGCGCATGAACCGCGTCCGGTCGTCTGGGTGCGGCCCGGAGCGCGTATTCTGGTGGCAGGACAAGCACCAGGTGCGCGAGTGCATGAAAGCGGGAAACCCTTCACAGACCCGTCGGGGGATCGGCTCCGCGACTGGCTCGGGATTGGCGAAGACGTTTTCTATGACCGAGACAAGCTGGCGGTCGTGCCCATGGCGTTCTGCTTTCCGGGCTATAATGACAAAGGCTCTGACTTGCCGCCGCCGCCAGTTTGTGCGCGCACGTGGCACGGACCGTTGATGGAGGCGCTGGGTCAGGTACGGCTGCGCGTGCTGGTCGGGTCTTACGCGATGAAGTGGCATTTGGGTTGGAAGGGGCGTGTGGATGACGCCGTTGCCGACTGGCGCACCCATGCGCCGGGCACCTTTGTTCTGCCCCATCCAAGCTGGCGCAACACGGGTTGGCTCAAGCGCAATCCGTATTTCGAACAAGACGTGGTGCCCGCGCTGCGCAAAGCCGTTCAGGAGGCCTTGGCATGACAGAGAGCGAACTGGACCGCTTATTTCCTGACATGGAAACCTCGGACACTGGGCGATTGCGTTTCTTTGCGGCACTCGCGGATACTGAATTGTTTGTGCTGCTGGAACGTGAAGCAGACGGCGCGCAGATTGAACCCCGTCTGTTCCCGGTGGACGGGCGTGAGGTGGTACTTGGCTTTGATGATGAGGCCCGGTTGGCAGAATTCGCGGACGGACCAGCGCCCTATGTCGCGCTACCGGGACGGATCATTGCGCAGATGCTAGGCGAGGCTGAGCTTGGCCTTGGTCTGAACCTTGGTGTTGCTCCGTCCTCAACCTTGCTGGAACCCGATGCGCTGCGCTGGTTGACTGAAACGCTGGGCCAAAGTGGGCCGGACAGCACAGATGCGCGCCTGCGTGAGGTGTCCGCCCCGGGCAAGGTGCCGGATATGCTGCTGGAAGCATTGGGCGCGCGGCTGACCCAAGGTGCCGCGGGGTTGGCGAGCCATGCTCTGCTGGCGGGCGTGACCTATGACGATGGCGGGCGCGGGCATGTGCTGGCGCTGATCGGGGCGTCGGCGCGTGCCGAAGGGGCGCTCGCGCGTATGGTGAGCGAGGCACTGACGTTTTCCGGCGTCGAGGCCGGGTTCCTTGATGTGGCATTCTTGCGCGCAGGCCATGCGGCTGTGGCGCGGCTTGAAAAAGTGGCGATGCGCTTTGATATTCCCCAGCCGCAGGACCCTCCGGTGCCGGAACAAAAGGCTCCGGGATCGGATCCCGACACACCCCCTCGGCTCCGCTGAGCGTTGTCACATTGGCGCGAGGTCCTTTGCGCTTTGTGCGCGACGTTGCATATTGAACGGCAGACGGATCAGGAAAGGATGCGTGGATGGAACGGACACAATCGTCTCCAAGCATGACGCGGCGCGGGTTGGTTCTGGGTGCAGTGGTGCTGGCCGCTGGGGCCGGGGTGTTTGGCGCGCGTTGGTTCAACGTGGGCGCGGACATCGCAGGATCAGCTCTTAGCGTGCAAGACGCCCATGCCAAAGCCAATAGCGGCGAGGTCTTCCTGATCGATATCCGCCGTCCTGATGAATGGGCCGCAACGGGCGTCGGCGAAGGGGCGCATCCCTTGGACATGCGTCGCAAAGATTTCCTTGTGGAACTGGCCAAGATTACCGGCGGCGCGACGGATGCACCTGTGGCTTTGATCTGCGCGCGCGGGGTGCGCTCTCGCCGCTTGTCGGCGGCGCTGGCAGAGGCCGGGTTCACGCAGATTATTGATGTGCCCGAAGGCATGCTTGGCTCTGGCGCGGGGCCGGGGTGGTTGAAATCCGGCCTGCCGGTGGTGCGAGTATGAGGGCGCTTGTTGCTGCCGCTATAGGGATTGCGAGTTCGGCAGCCGCAGAATGTCCCCCCGACGGGGACGCCTGCGAAATTGATGGCGGCAGTTACTTTGCGATTGCCCCGGATGGCGAGCCGCGCGGGGCCTTGATGTTCCTGCATGGTTGGGGATCGTCGGGCAAAGGCTCGCTTAGCATGAAGGGCATGGTGAATGCCTTCACCGCCAAAGGCTATGTGGTGATTGCACCCAATGGCACACCGCGTGAAGGGCGGGGTGGCTTGCGCTGGTCCTTCCATCCCGACTGGCCCGCGGCGCGCGATGAGGTGTCGTTTTTGGCGGATGTGCGCGATGACGCAGCAGCGCGGTTCGGTTTTGATGCCGGGCAAGTGCTGTTATCCGGGTTTTCGATTGGGGGGTCGATGGCGTCATATGTGGCCTGTCAGGCCCCGGGCAGTTTTGCCGCCTATGCGCCTGTTGGCGGCGGCATGTGGCGCCCGCACCCCGAGACCTGCGCTGGGCCAGTCAAACTGTTTCACACCCACGGCTGGAGCGACGGTACCGTACCTCTTGAAGGCCGTGCGGTACGCGGTGCTAATGCGCGCGACCCGGAGGCGTTTGTGCAGGGCGATGTCTTTGCCACGCTGGATTTGTGGCGGGAGACGAATGGCTGCGTGAACCACAAGCCGGACCGGTTTGATGTGGGCGAGCGGTATTGGCGGCGCGGTTGGGATGCGTGCAGTGACAGCGCTGTGCTGGATTTCGCGCTGCATCCCGGCGGACATGCGATGCCGCGAGGGTGGTCCGACATGGCTCTGAACTGGTTTGAGGCGCAGCGCGTTTCAAATTGAGCGCTTGCGCGCATGACGAGATCGGTTGGGGGCCAGCCCCCAAACCCCCGAGGTATTTCTGGACAGATGAAGGTTCAGTCGACACAGGCGTGCCATAAGCGTGCCGGCAAAAGGTCATGCGCGCGCATAGGCACCCACGCGGCTTTTCGATAACTCCATTGAAGCGTCGTGCCGTCAATCTGCAGCGTTGCGTGTGGCTGGCGCGTCCATGAGTCGCTGCCGTAGTTCATGAATGCCGAATTGCGAAGGCTGTACACGAAGGAATGGCGGTAGATTGTCGTGACGCCTATGTCGAGAGCCGAGGCACACATGGCCCGCGCGCTGGCGGCATCTGACAGGATCAGGAATGGGGGCAGGGTCAGGAAAAAGCAACCGAGAAGAAAGTATTGGCGAAAAGGTGGGCGCGCACGGCACAGGACAAGCGTAAGCACTAGGGAGATCGCGCAAGAGATCAGAAGGCTGGGCCAAAGCAGGCTCCAGAGCATGAGCAATCCCTGCGTCACGACCAGGGGCAGAACCAGAATGGTGAACGGGGTCAGGAAGGTTGCGATGGCGGCAACGAAAAAGGGGCTGGTCATCAAAAAGAACACAAAGACGATGATCGTCAGTTGAGAGCAGATTGATGCGATGAGCTGGCCCGGGCGCAACGCAAAGCGATGTGTGCAAAGCCAGAACCAGCCAACAATGGCGGACAGGGCGAAGAACAGGATCAGGTAGAGGGGCATGGCACATGGGATGTCACGCCCAAAGCGCAGATGCGGAACAGTGCCTGTGCAGAACGGGTGCAGGCTACTCGGCAGGTGTATCCACGGTGCCGGACAGGAGCGCCTTGACCCGGTCACGTTCGCGGCGCGCGCGAGTCACGATGGCAGGTTCACGCAGTGTTTGCGGATTGTCGAGGCGTAGGGCCACAGGCGCATGTTGAGCGATGTTGATGCTGCCGAGGGCGGATAGCGGGATCGCCAGCAGGAGCGAGGCAACAATCGGCAGTAGCCAGAGCGAGACCAAGCCTGAGATCAGCCCGGCTGCGAGCAAGGTGCCGAGCACGGTTTCCAGCCAGTGAAAGCGGATCAGCGTGCCGAGTGGATAGGCGGCCGCACTACGGCGCTGAGGGGCCCAAGGCTCGGACCGGGTGAGCAGGGCGCGCAGGACGGCGCGACATTGCTGGATCATCATGATCGGCGCGTAGAGGATCGACAGGATGATCTCGGTTATCAAGGCGGTTACAAAGCGAACCCGCCCGCCGAAGATGCGATGCGCCTTGGGGTGTAGCGCGATGATGGCACCACCCGTCAGTTTTGGGGTGAGAAGGACGGCATACATGATGGCGAGGAACAGGGCA
>CAZDXI010000207.1:0-5590 GCA_964509095.1 uncultured Rhodobacterales bacterium | reverse complement strand
TGGGCAGTTCTGTCAGATGTATGTAGTCGCGCGGCTGTTTGTACCGGGCAAGGCGGGATTGCGCAAAGTTTGCCAGATCGACGGGATCGACCGGGGCAGGGCCTGTGTAAAAGGCAACAATGACGCGCACATCAGGTTTGACTTCTACATCCGTGACAGCAATCGCATCAATACCGGGCGCATCGGACAAGGCTGCTTCGACCTCAAGAGGGGAAACGCGGTAGCCCCCGGCGTTCATCATGTCGTCGTTGCGCCCCAAATAGGTGATCTGATCGTCGTTATCCATGGCACCCCGATCTCCGGTCAGGAACCAGTCCCCGGCAAACCGCGCGGCGGTTTCCTCAGGCGCATCTACATAGCCAAGCATCATGCCGGGGTCAGAACGATGCACCGCAATTACGCCCGAACGTCCCCGCGCCACGGGTGTCCCGTCGTCATCCAGGATCGCGACCTGACGGCCCGGCTGCGGTCGCCCAAGGGCCGAGCCGCGCACCGGTGCATCGGGGCAAGACGACACAAACGTCGAAATCTCGGACATGCCGAACGCTTCATACACTTGTGTTCCGGTTGCCTGCGTCCAAGCCTCGCGGATCGTGGCCGCGAGCTTTTCGCCCGCCGACAGTCCGTGGCGCAGATCGGGCAAGGTTAAAGGCACGTTAGGTGACAGCAGTTTGCGGTAAACGCCCGGCGCTGCGGCAAAGATCGTAGCGCCATGGTCCGCCATCAAACGGGGGAGGTCGCTTGGATCGGTTCCTGACGCGGGGATCAGCGATGTCGCACCCACAGACCACGGATCCATCAATCCCGTGCCCATCGTATAGGTCCAGTTGAACGCGCCCGCATGCAGCAATCGGTCGTCAGCGCGCAGATCATACCAGTGCCGGATCATCATGCCGCGCGCCCAGATCGCGCGATGCGCGTGTTGCACGGCGCGCGGTTGGCCTGACGTGCCGGAGGTGAACACGATATACGCCGGACGGTTTGGATCGCCCAAGGTGAACTCCGCCGGGGGCAGGCTGTGCATTGGCGTCAGGATGGACACATCGCGCCGCATCGGATGATCTGGGCAGGGCACATCCGCGTCGTGCAGGATCAAAGCCGGGGCCAATTGCTGAATGATGCGGGAGGTTTCCGCCTCTGTCAGTTGGGCGGAGGTCGGAATCGGTACCATGTCCACCGCGATAGCCGCGAGATAGGCCAGGGGCGTATCCGGGGTGTTGCCTAGTCGCAAAAGAATGCGGTCGCCCGCTTTCAGCCCGAGTTCGCGAAAGCCCGTCGCGATTCCTCGTATGGCGGCGTCGATCTGCGCAAAGCTCCAATCTTCGGACCGATCCGCGTGCAGAACGGAAAGTGCAGTCTTGTCAGGCACGCGCCTTGCTTGCGCCAACACATGCGCGGCCATGTTGAATGGCGACGGGCAGGGCGGGTAGGGCTGCGTGTCAAAGACGGAAACCATGCCGCGCCCTAGACCACGCGCGCATTGCTTGCAAGTTCATGACCTGTTTGGCACAAGCCAAGGCTATGACTGATGCAACCGATCCCAAATCATTGATCCGCATCGCCCGTGAGGGCGGAGAAACGGATCTTGCCGAACCTCTCGACCTTGGGGCGCGGGTGCGGGATCTGCGAAAATCGCGCAATTGGACGCTTGAACAGGCGGCAAAACAAGCCGGGCTTGCGCGCTCGACCTTGTCCAAGATCGAAAACGGGCAGATGTCCCCGACCTATGAAGCTTTGAAGAAGCTGGCCGTGGGGCTGGAGATTTCAGTGCCGCAACTGTTTACGCCACCCCAGACCGGACAGGTGGGCGGGCGATTGGCGGTCACCAAGAGCACGGAAGGCAACGCGATCACGACAGTGACGTACGAGCACGAATTGCTGGCGGAAACGCTGACCAAAAAGCAGATGATGCCCTACCGCGCGCGCATCCGTGCCCGGTCCATGGATGAGTTCGAAGGATGGGTGCGCCATGGCGGCGAAGAGTTTCTGTACGTGCTGACCGGCGTGATCCGGTTTTACACAGAATACTACGAACCCATTGAAATGCGCCGCGGCGACAGCGCCTATTACGACGCGACGATGGGGCACAACGTCATCTCGACCAGTCAGGAAGACGCCACGATCTTGTGGGTGACGTCGCTGACTTAAGCGGCTTCGGACCGCGAGGTGCGAGGCGTCAGAACAAGAGCGATCTCTTCAATCACCTCGCCGACTTCTGCGACTGTCAGGTCATGTGCAAGTGCAACACGCTCGACCAGAGACTGCCAAAGTGCGCCATGCGGAAAGATATCCGGGATTTGTACCTGCGGGAAATGCAGTTGAAGTTTCGGTCCCCAAAGCGCCCAATCGCCGTGCATCTGTGACGTGTCCATGTGATCCTCGTCCCTGTTTCGTCGGACTTAGTCTGACAGGGGCGCTTTAATTTTCAGTAAACAGCCATTTCAGAGACACATGCGCAATTGCGAGTGCGATCATTTGCGCGACGATGAACGCCACGATGTGACCGGGGTAAATGCCTGCAAACGTGTCTGAAAACCCACGCGCAATGGTGACGGCCGGGTTTGCAAAGCTGGTCGATGACGTGAACCAATACGCCCCGGTGATGTAAAGCGCCACGAGGGTTGGCACCGCATCCGGCCGAGATCGCAATCCGCCAAAGATGACGAACAACAGACCAAAGGTAGCGATGATCTCGGACACCCATTGCGCCACTCCGGTGCGATGCATCGTGGCAGAGCTTTGAAGGATCGGCAGGTCAAACATAAGGTGTGCCGCCCAAACGCCTAAAATCGCTGCGATAATCTGAACGATGATATACGCCACAGCTTCCGGCGCGGAAATCTGACGTCGAAGGGCAAACGCCAGTGTCACGACAGGATTGAAATGCGCACCAGAAAGCGGGCCGAGCACGGTGATGATGAAGTACAGCGTACACCCCGTTGCAATCGCATTGGCCAGTAGCGCAATCGCAACATTCCCGCCCGCGAGCGCCTCGCCCATGATGCCAGAACCAACGACCCCAATCAGCAGGAAGGCCGTTCCCAGCCCTTCGGCAACCAGTTTGCGGATCATGTCACGACACTCGCGCGGTTCAGGGCGGCGCTAAGGTCCGACGCAGTCATGTTGGGGTCGTACTCTTGCAAGAAGGCCAATGCCCGGCGGTTCAGGATATCGTATGCTGTGCGAAAGGCGCTGTCCCATTCCGCTTCCACCGCGGCTGCGGGATCTTCAACGCCCCAATGTGCACGAACTGGCGCTCCGGGCCAGATGGGGCAGGTTTCTTCGGCGGCAGACCCGCACACAGTAATTACCGCATCCATAACCGGGGCATCGGCCGTTCCGAATTCATCCCAGCTTTTGGAGCGCGCGTCCGAAACATCATGGCCGAGTTCAGACAGCAAGGTTAGCGATTGCGGATGAACCCTGCCTGAGGGTTGAGATCCTGCGGAGTAAGCGCGCACCCGACCATGAGACGTGGTGTTAAAGATCGATTCCAAAAGGATCGAGCGGGCGGAGTTTCCGGTGCATAAGACGAGTATATTCATAGCATTGCAGATTATCGTTCATGTGTGACGCTTGTATGACAGATAATGGGATTAATCCTCCCACCACCAGACCTGTGGCATGAATTCCGGCCCGTCGCCATAGATAGGTACGGTGTCTGGCCGCTTCATCTGCACCACATGCGCGATCCGATCGCGGTCATATTGGCTGAACGGGATCACATAGCGTCCGGCGGTCAACACCCTGTCCAATCCCTGAACGGCGGCCACGAATGTCGCACGTTCGGTCGTGGCCAGCATCGTGTCGATCAATCCATCCACGGCAGGGGATTGAATACCGGGCAGGTTGCGGCTTCCATCCTGATTGGCGGCCTCTGATCCCCAATAGAAGCGTTGTTCATTGCCCGGGGATAAGGACAGTGCGCGCCGGAAAGAGATCATGTCGAAGTCAAACAGGGCGGAGCGTTCAACAAATTGAGCATTATCAATGCGGTCAATGGCTAAGTTAATGCCCAGTCGTTGTAAGTTCTGCTGGTAGATATCCGCCATCGCCTGATCGCTGCGGTTGTTCTTGTCGAGCACCAGCATGATCTCAAACGGAGCACCTTGCGGTGTGGTCATCACGCCATCGTTGACTGTGAAGCCTGCGTCCTTGAACAGTTTCATCGCTGCGCGGATGCCCTTGCGGTTGCGGGCTTTGCCATCAGAGATGGGCAGGGCATAGCCCGTCATCACACCTTCGGGCAGGCTCGCCGCGTAAGGTGTCAGTAGTTCAGCTTCGCGCCCTGTCGGCGGTCCGTCAGGATAGGCGAGTGCGGAGCCGGAGAAATACGATGTAATCCGCGGCTGCGCACCACCGGTTAGGGTGTCGTTGATGTATTCGAAGTTGAACGCTTGGATCAGAGCCTCGCGCACACGCCAGTCATCAAAGGGTGCGCGTCGCGTGTTCATTGCGAACCCGGTCATGCCAGAGGGTTTCTGGTGGCGCAGTTCGGTTTTAACGACTTCGCCACGTTGCACTGCGCCGAAATCGTATTGGGTTGCCCATGTCTCGGCGTTGAACTCGCGCAAGGCACTTATCTCTCCGGCTTTGAACGCTTCCAGCAGGACTGAGCCATCGGCATAGAAGTCGAGCACGATCTCATCAAAGTTGTGCGTGCCGCGCCGCACTGGGATGTCCGCGCCCCAATAGGCAGGGTTCCGTTTCAGTTTCACGCGACGCCCGGCCTCAAAGCTGTCGACGACATAAGGGCCGGCGCCAATTGGGATATCGGTGATGCCGGAGTCCTCAATCGCGACACTATCCCACTGCGCTTTCTTCAGGATCGGGCGCAAACCGGCGATCAAGGCCAGCTCTCGGTTGTCTGCGTTGAACGTGATCCGCACGGACCGCTCGCCGGTCTGTTCGATCTTGTCGATCTGGTTCCAAAGCCCGTGATACCTTGGATGCCCGACAGTGCCGAGTGTTTCGTAGGACCAGATCACATCTTCAACTGTGACGGGGCTGCCATCTGAAAACGCCGCATTGGCGCGCAGCGTGAATTCGACCCAAGACCGATCTTCCGCCGTTTCCACGCTTTCAGCGAGTAGTCCATACAGCGTAAACGGCTCATCCCAGGACCGGGCCATCAGGGCGTCATGGGTCAGAAACCGAAGCTGCCAGGGCACCGTGCCTTTGCGCACAAACGGGTTGAGGCTGTCAAAGCCACCCGTATTGCCCAAAACGATGCGTCCGCCTTTCGGCGCGTCGCCATTTGCATAGGGCAATGCCGCAAAGTCTGGTGGCAAGGCTGGGTCGCCGTACATCGCGATTCCGTGCGCCGATTCTCCAAATGCGACATTTGCCCCCAGAATCAGGCTGGCAGATGTGCATAACGCTGTGAATCCGCGCCGAAGCGCGCGGAAAAAATCAACTCCCATTTTGGCAACAATCCTGTTCTGCCCTTTATTTGTTAGTCCAAACGGTACAGGGGCTTGTGAATGTTTTCAAACTTTTAACTTGGACAACGGCGGTTTCACGTATTATAAAGGTGGCACTGCTCGATAGGTTTCTTGCCTGTATGAAACCTGCCTCAATAACTTAACGC
>CAZDXI010000206.1:0-5678 GCA_964509095.1 uncultured Rhodobacterales bacterium | reverse complement strand
TTTCGCCTGTGGGCTATCGGCCAAGCCCGGCTTGTTCTGCGTGAAAAGCACGATCGTCGGCTCAGTATCCTCAGGTGGGAAGGCGAAGTCGCGGTCGCCCGGCGCGCCGCGCGTGATCTGGAGGTAGATCAATCCCTCATCGATCTCGTTCGCTCGCACCAGTTCCCGGTGGACTTCAAGTAGATCGTCCTTTTCGATAGGGCTGCGCATCTCAAGTTCGTTCAGCGAACGTTCAAGCCGCACCGCGTGACCATCAAAATCAACCAGCTTGCCACCGAGGACGGAGGTCACTTCATACACCCCATCCGCCATCAGGAACCCGCGATCAAAAATCGAGATTTTGGCTTCGTTTTCAGGCAGGTATTCGCCGTTCACATACACAGTCCGCATGATTTATCCCCACAAGGCAGGCAAGGGCGGATGCACCCCTGCGTCATCAAAGATCAAAGGTTCATCGCGGTCTTCGGCGAGAAGCAGCGGCCCGTCAAGATCAACAACCGCCGCACCTTGCGCCACCAAAGTCGCAGGAGCCATCGCGAGGCTGGACCCAACCATACAGCCAACCATGACCTGATAGCCTTCGGCCAATGCCGCATCGCGAAGCGCCAAAGCTTCCGTCAGGCCGCCCGTTTTGTCGAGCTTGACGTTGACCATGTCGTACTTGCCCTTCAACGCAGACAAAGACGCCCGGTCATGACAGCTTTCATCCGCACAAACTGGCAGAACCCGGTCAAGTTCCAGCAACGCGTCATCTTCCCCAGCGGGAAGCGGTTGTTCGACCATCTGTACGCCAAGCCGGACCAAAACTGGGGCCAGAACCTTGTACAAATCCGGCGTCCAACCCTCATTCGCATCTACGATAATCCGGGCATTTGGCGCGCCCGCGCGCACGGCTTCAATCCGGGCGACGTCTTCTTCACCACCGCCCAACTTGGTCTTCAGCAGGGGGCGGTGAGCATTCTCCGCCGCTTGCGTGCGCATCTTGTCGGGCGTGTCCAATGACAATGTGTAGGCTGTAATTTCCGGCCCCGGTGCCAACAGTCCTGCCAACTCCCAAGCGCGTTTGCCTGCGCGTTTCGCCTCTAGATCCCACAAGGCACAATCTACGGCGTTTCGCGCGGCCCCGGCGGGCAGCAGATCATAGAGGCCAGCACGATCGAATTGCTCGGGCAAACCTTTGATCTGCTCGGCCACGGACTCCAGTGTTTCACCGTAGCGGGCATAGGGAACGCATTCGCCCCACCCTTGTGCGTCGCCATCTTGCACAGATACGGTCAGAACCTGAGCCTCTGTCCGAGACCCGCGCGCAATCGTAAAGACTTGCGCGAGTTGAAACACATCGCTGGTGACGTCTATGCGCATCGCCATTCCTTAACTTAGCCAGAAAAGCCCCGTTGGGCGTCCCGACGTCCACGCCGCTCTGGCTTAAATTGCTTCAAGAGCGTCCACAAGCCGCTCGGCACCAAAGCGATACGGGTCCACCGTGGGTATCCCCATGCGCGCTTCAACCTCGGAAAGGTAGGCCTTTGCCTCATCCTCACCCATGTGTTGAGTGTTGACCGAAATCCCGGCCACCACACAGTCCGGGTTGGCAACGCGCGCCAGCGGCAAGGCCATATCACGCAACGCTTCCAAAGAAGGTTGCTGATAATCCGGCAAGCCGCGCATGTGTGCCCGTGTGGGTTCATGTGCCAGGATCAACGCATCGGGTTGACCGCCATGCACCAAAGCCATGGTCACACCGGAATAGGACACGTGGAACAGGCTGCCCTGCCCTTCAATGTGATCCCAATGATCTGCATCGTTGTCTGGCGTGAGGTATTCCACCGCACCCGCCATAAAGTCCGCGATCACAGCGTCCAGCGGCACGCCGCCACCGGTGATCAGGATACCTGTCTGACCTGTTGGGCGGAATGTCGATTTCATCCCCCGCTTGCGCATTTCGGCATCCATCGCGAGGCCGGTATACATCTTTCCAACTGAACAATCGGTGCCAACAGCGAGGCAGCGTTTACCGGTGCGCTTCTTGCCGTTCGCAATTGGATAGGCCACCGACGGAATACGTACATCGAACAACGTACGTCCATTCACGCGCGCGGCTGCGACCAGACTGTCTTCGTCACGCAGTAGGTTGTGCAGGCCAGATGCAATGTCATAGCCCATGTTGAGCGCTGCGACCAAAACCTCTTTCCACGCGTCAGAGATCACGCCGCCGCGGTTGGCAACACCTACCACAAGGGTCTTCGCGCCCGCAGCAAGACCTTCTTCCAGCGACATATCTGTAATCCCCAGATCGGCACCGCAACCCTCCATCCGGAATTGGCCCACAGCGTTTTCTGGGCGCCAATCCTTGATACCCTGCGCCACTTTGGCGGCAAGCTGGTCCGGCGCGTCGCCGAGGAAAAGAAGATAAGGTGTCTGGATCATGATGGCCCCCAAGATTCGCTGTCTGCGCGCGAGTATTGTGCGGTTGCGATGCAAGTTTATGGCAATTGAGGAAGTCGAGGCAATTTCCGCGCAAACATCTTGCAGAAAACCGCCAGTTCACGCGAAATTTTGCGACGAATTCTACTGGCGCGACAAATGCTGCGATTGCAAAATGCGCTTGCACAGGAAGACTCATTTTTCTAAGCGAACGACCAAGCAATACGCAACAATATTACCCGGAGACCTGATATGTCCTTCCGCCTTCAGCCAACACCCGTCGCCCGCCCCAACCGCTGCCAGCTGTTTGGCCCCGGTTCGCGCCCCGCAATCTTTGAAAAAATGGCCGGGTCCGCGGCTGACGTGATCAATATCGACCTAGAAGACAGTGTGGCCCCTTCCGACAAGGACAGCGCGCGCAAAAATGTGATTGAGGCGATTGGCGACATCGATTGGGGCAACAAGACGTTGTCGGTTCGCATCAACGGGCTCGACACACCTTATTGGTATCGCGATGTTGTGGACCTGCTGGAAAACGCATCCGAACGCCTGGACCAGATCATGATCCCTAAAGTCGGCTGCGCTGGCGACCTTTACGCGGTTGATGCGCTGGTGACATCTATTGAGGCTGCCAAGGGTCGCTCCAAAAAGCTCGGCTTTGAAGTCATCATCGAAAGTGCTGCGGGTATTGCCCATGTTGAAGAAATCGCAAGCGCCTCCCCGCGCTTGGAGGCAATGAGCCTTGGTGCGGCTGACTTCGCCGCTTCTATGGGTATGCAGACAACCGGAATCGGCGGTACACAGGCCAACTATTACATGGCGCATGAAGGTGCACAGTACTGGTCAGATCCTTGGCATTGGGCGCAAGCAAACATCGTGGCTGCCTGCCGGACTCACGGTGTGCTGCCTGTGGATGGCCCGTTCGGGGACTTCTCTGATGATGAGGGTTTCTATGCTCAGGCACGCCGCTCTGCGACGCTGGGAATGGTCGGCAAATGGGCGATTCACCCCAAGCAAGTTGCGTTGGCGAACGAAGTCTTCACCCCGTCTGAAGACGCCGTCAAGGAAGCCCGTGAAATCCTTGCTGCTATGGAAGAAGCGAAAGCCAATGGTGAAGGTGCAACGGTTTACAAAGGCCGTCTGGTCGACATCGCCTCCATCAAACAGGCGGAAGTCATCGTTCGCCAAAGCGAAATGATCAACGGCTAAGACCGCTGGGGACGGTGGGCGGGGCCTCGCGGTACGCGGGCGCCGTCCCCGTCCTTGCACACAAATGTGACTGGCTTTTCGTTGTCCCACTAGGCCAGTGTCTTGGCGCACGACGTCACAGGGACCTTTCCAATGCTTCGACTTTTCCTTTTCAGCCTCGCTTTCCTGTTGCCGCATCTTACCCTTGCCGAGATGGCACCACGCCAAGGGTGGTCAGTCACGCCGACTCCGAAGACATTCACTCAACTCATCGACGACCTCAAATCTGCAGCCAAATCCCAGAAGTTTGGCATTGTGACCCAAGCCGGACCAACCAAGGCCGCCGCCGCGCGCGGCATCGAAATCCCCGGCAATCGTATCATCGGAGTCTTTAACAACGACTACGCGGTGCGCGTGCTGAACCTGTCGACTCCGGCGATGATCGAGGCTCCGGTCCGCTTTTATGTGACGGAAAACACCGACGGCACTGCCACGCTGAGCTACAAACTGCCCACCACCGTCTTTGCGCCCTACATGATCGAAGCCGGACCGGAACTGGAAAAGATCGCTAAAGAGCTCGACTCTGCCTTCGCGGCAATTTCATCGGCAGCCACGCAGTAACCGCACAGAATATGCGTGACCTCAGCAGAGTACTAAGCTACGCAGTACGTCATGAATTCTGACCTACTTTACGCATTGGTTGTTTTTGCCTTCGCCACCTCAATCACGCCGGGGCCGAACAATCTGATGCTCATGGCCTCTGGCGCTAACTTCGGGTTCCGCCGCACTCTGCCCCATATGCTTGGTATTGGCATCGGTTTCACGATCATGCTGGTGCTGGTCGGTCTGGGGTTGATCCAATTGTTTGATGCGTGGCCCACAAGCTATGACATTCTGAAAGTTCTGAGCGTTCTCTACATGCTTTGGCTTGCATGGAAGACTGCAACAGCAGCCGGTTTGAGCCGCGCAGATGGTGTGGGCAAGCCGATGACGTTCCTGCAAGCGGCTGCGTTTCAATGGGTCAATCCCAAAGCCTGGGCAATGTCGCTGACGGCAATGACAGCCTATGCGCCAGATCGCGCCGGGTTCACCATCTTGATCGTCG
Organism: uncultured Rhodobacterales bacterium; assembly: GCA_964509095.1. Lineage (GTDB taxonomy): Bacteria > Pseudomonadota > Alphaproteobacteria > Rhodobacterales > Rhodobacteraceae > Aliishimia. The sequence goes on along the minus strand of CAZDXI010000206.1, from coordinate 961 downwards.
CACTGATCTTCGGCCTCGTGAACTTCCCGTCCGTCAGTGTCTGGACGGTGCTCGGCCAACAGATGGCTCGGCTCCTTACCAACCATGCCAGACGCGTGGTCTTTAATGTCATGATGGCTGCACTGTTGTTGGCTTCTTTGATCCCTGTGCTGTGGCCCTGATTGATCCCGCTCCGCTTCGCTGCCATATAGAGAAAAAGACCAAGACGGTGAGGCCATGACGCAGTATCTGGATTTCGAAAAAGCGCTCGCAGAAATCGAAGGCAAAGCCGAAGAACTCCGCGCAATTGCCCGCGGTTCAGAAGAACCGATGGACGTCTCAGACGAAGCCGCAGCTTTGGATGCCAAGGCCGCGACGCTGTTGGAAGACCTCTATGGTTCACTGACGCCTTGGCGCAAATGTCAGGTCGCGCGTCACCCGGAACGCCCACATTGCCGCGACTACATTCAGGACCTGTTTGCCGAATACACACCGCTCGCCGGAGATCGGAATTTCGCAGATGATCACGCGGTTATGGGCGGCCTTGCCCGGTTCGAGGACACGCCTGTCGTCGTGATCGGTCACGAAAAAGGCAATGACACCAAATCCCGGATCGAACGCAATTTTGGCATGGCCCGCCCGGAAGGGTATCGCAAGGCGATCCGGCTGATGGACCTCGCTGACCGGTTCCGTTTGCCCGTGATCACGCTGGTGGATACGCCGGGTGCGTATCCCGGAAAAGGTGCCGAAGAACGCGGCCAGTCTGAAGCCATCGCGCGAGCCACCGAAAAGTGCCTTCAAATCGGCGTCCCGCTGATGTCTGTTGTGTTCGGCGAAGGTGGTTCTGGCGGAGCTGTGGCGTTTGCCACCGCCAACAAGGTCGCGATGCTGGAACACTCGATCTATTCGGTGATCTCACCAGAGGGATGTGCATCAATCCTATGGAAAGACGCCGAAAAGATGCGCGAAGCCGCAGAGGCGT
>CAZDXI010000205.1:0-5690 GCA_964509095.1 uncultured Rhodobacterales bacterium | reverse complement strand
GTTCGGGACAGCCCGGAAACCCGCAGCCTTCCACTGGTTGTCGCCCCAGCCTGCGAATTTGCTGTCGACCTTGTCCCACCAACCGCCGTTTTGTGGACCACCTGCATGCTGTTCCATGTCCTTGATCCGGAAGCCCAACAGCACGGCCTTTTTCGCCGAGTGGTTGAGGTGCCAATCGCCATTGTCCTGCCGTTCTGCGACGCGCAAACCGCCGCTGTCCAGCGCGTTGAGCGTATCTTCAATTGCGTCGCGTTGCTCGCCCTTTGTCGCGGGCGTGATCGGGTCGCGCGCCTCCCATGCGGCTTCGATGGCGGTTTCCAGTGCAGCGTTCGACATGACTCAAGCTCTCCCAACGTCAGGTGTTTCGCGCGGACATAGCGCCCAGACCCCCAACAGGCAATGGGCATCGGCGCCGCGCCCGCCCGGCACTGGGGGTATTCCTGACTTTCCCGCATGGCGAGCACATGCGAGCCTGAATCATTATTTCAAAGCGATTTCAGAAAAAGAACCCTCACATGACACAGACTCTCTTTCCATTGTTCATCATTGTTTTGGCGGGCAGTATGGCCGCCCTGCAGGCCCCCATGAACGCAGCTTTGGGCCAAGGCCTTGGTTCCGGAACTGCCGCTGCCACAGTTTCTTTTGGCGTTGGCTTCATTGCTTTGATGTGTGTGCTGATGATGACCGGCGATGCTGCACATCTTGGCCGGGTCGGGGGCGTGAATCGCTGGCTTTTGATCGGGGGGTGTCTGGGCGCGTTCTATGTTTGGGCGATTCTATGGACTATTCCGGTTCTTGGTGTGGTTACGGCGATTTCAGCCATGATCCTCGGCCAATTGATCGTCGCTCTCGCCTTGGATGCATTTGGCCCGTTTGGTTTGCCAGTCACTTCGATCACGCCGCAGCGTGTACTGGCAGTCGTGATGGTGGCCGGTGGTCTCGTTCTTTCGAAACTCTAGCCCAAAGGGTCCGGCGCGATATTGCCGCCACATACCAAAACAGCGACCTTTTCCCCCGGCTCGGGAACATAGGCGCCACTGGTCAGCGCCGCCAAAGCCGCCGCCCCAGCAGGTTCCACCAGTTGCCGCATCTGTTGCCAGAGCATCTTTTGCGCGTCCGTAATCGCGGTATCCGTAACCGTCACGCACGGCACATCCTGCGCCTCCGCCAGATCAAAGCCGATCTGCCCGATCTTGCGCGCGCCCAACGCATTCGCAGCCACACCAGAGACATCCACATCCACCGGCTGTCCAGCCTGTCGCGCCGTTATCAGCGTCGCGCAGGTTTCGGGTTCAACGGCGACAACTTTTCGCTGCCCTTGCAGCCACGCCAAAGCGCCAGCAATCAATCCGCCACCCCCAACAGCGATAAGGACGGTATCCGCTTGCAAGCCTTGCGCTTCCCATTCGCGCATCAATGTCCCTTGTCCGGCAACCGTTGCGGGCGCGTCATAGGCGTGGATTTGTCCCGCGCCCGTTTCGGCCTCATACAGTTTGGCCTGCTCTGCGGCGTCCGCGTAAACGCCCTTGACGACGCGCAGATCCGCACCGGTTCGTTCAATCAGTGCGATTTTCGCAGGCCCCGCAATTTCCGGTACGAAAATCGCTGCCTTGTGGCCAAGCTGCGCCGCAGCGTAACCCACCGCCGCCCCGTGATTCCCACCGGATGCTGCAACCAGACCCGCTTTAGGAACATCACCGCGCAACATAGTATTGAACGCCCCGCGAGCTTTGAAAGACCCCGTATGCTGGAGATGTTCCAGCTTCATCTCAATCAGTGGGCCAAAGCTGTCAGTGCTAAGAACAGGCGTTTCGCGCACGTAACCTTTGATCCGTGTCGCAGCGGCCTCAATTTCGGCGTGCCAATCCATGTCTGACGTTCCCTTTACTGGTCATAGGCTCTCGCACCCTATAAGGGTGAATTTCACGTGCAAGCCAGATGAGGCCCTTTGATGAAAGACGACCGGCATAGCCGCTTCCGCGACGCCCATTCCGATATCGAATCCGCGCAGGAGGTTCCGGATACGCCGCAAACACGTGCGCCCGCGTATGCACTGGCCTTTGCGGACAACGATTTCCTGTGTCGGGACGAACTGCGCCCAGTGCGCTTGCAACTGGAACTGCTGAAGCCCGAAATGCTGATGAACGAAGCGGAAGTCGAAAGCACAGTGGTCATGTTTGGCGGCGCGCGCATCCCGTCACCAGACAAAAAAGACACGGCACGCACGAAAACGCTCGCCGACCTGTCTCGGTTTTACGACGAAGCCCGCACCTTCGCGAAACTCATCACAGAGAAATCGAACGCGACGGGCGGACGTGAATTGGTCGTGTCCACAGGTGGCGGCCCCGGTGTGATGGAAGCTGGCAATCGCGGCGCGATTGACGCTGGCGGTCGCTCCATCGGGCTAAACATCGTGCTGCCGCATGAACAAGCGCCGAACGAATACGTGACGCCCGAGCTTTGCTTCAACTTTCACTACTTTGCGATCCGCAAGATGCATTTTCTGATGCGCGCGCGGGCTGTGTGCTGCTTCCCCGGTGGGTTCGGCACACTGGATGAACTGTTTGAATCCCTGACCCTGATTCAGACCGGACGCATGGAAGCGGTTCCGTTCCTGCTGTTCGGACGCGAGTTCTGGGAAAGTATCATCAACTGGGATGCGCTCAGCGACGCTGGCACGATCTCAGCCGAAGACCTCGACCTGTTCCACTTTGTCGAGACCGCCGAAGAGGCGATCGACATCATCGACAACTGGGGCGAACCCAAACGACGTGGCGAAATTCCGGGGCGCTAAGCCCCGAGTCGCCAATCACAAGTCGGTCGGCCAGTTACGCAGGCAAAAAGCAGATGTCTTCGCCGGTCGACAGGCTGGCGATCATCTGACCGTCATCTGTGTCTTTCAGCGTCAAGCCGTAGCCGGCGATGCGATGCATCCATTCACGTTGCGACAAGGATTGTTCTTTTTCCTTCATCACAACCTTAGTGATATCGACCTTATCGGCCCCGTCAGTTCCAAAACGCATAAACATTAGGCAGCACTCCATTACCCACATTTCCCGACCATAGGGATCACCGGTAAGGATGGAGTTAATCAGCCCGGATCGGGGTTATGTTGGGGCAATTTCGTGAAGCACTAATTCGCCTTGCCCGAATGTTTATACGTCAATGACAACGTCGCTTGCGTCAAATGCAGCCAATGTCATCCCTTCCAGAAACAGGATTTCTCCGCCCGCAAAGTCCAGACGCAAACCTGTCGCTCGATCAGATGCGAGGACCTGAACCTCTGCACTGAAATCTGAAAACCCGAACGCGGTCAGGTCCAGAACATCAATGCCGTCTTCGAAATCCTTGACCCGGTCAAATCCGCCATTCGCGCTAAACACAAATTCATCGCGCAGTCCGTCCAGAACACCCGCACCCGCACCGCCTGTCATCACATCATCGCCCGCGCCACCGTCCAGCCGGTCTCGTCCGTTGCCGCCAAACAGTTGGTCCGCGCCTGAGTCGCCGCGCAAGAAATCATTGCTACCACCGCCGCGCAGATCATCGTCACCGATTCCGCCGGACATATTGTCATTCCCGAGGTTTCCGCGCAGCACGTCGTTCCCGGCATGGCCTTGCAACGTATCCCCATCGCGCCCACCATAGAGGAAATCAGCGCCGTCATTACCGTCCAGAACATCTTCGCCGGCAAGACCAAACAGGATGTCATCCCCGTCCCCGCCGGTCAGCAGGTCTTCGCCCTCGGCGGCGCGCAGCACGTCGTTCCCGGCCTCGCCGTCCAGCGCATCATCCCCGCCCTTGCCTTTCAGGATGTCATTCCCGGCCCCTCCGGTCAGGGCGTTGTCGCCCGCATCCCCGATCAACCGATCCCCAAAGTCAGACCCAATCAAGTTTTCGATGCCGATCAACAGATCCCGCCCAAACGCGCCGAACCCTTTACCGAACGAAAGATAAAGCTGCACAGCCCCCGGCGCGTCGCTGTAATCAGCACGATCCGATCCTTCGCCGCCGTCCAGCACATCATTGCCAAGACTGCCATTCAGCGTATCGTTCCCTGCCAACCCAAGAAGCGTCTCGGAACCGGAGCTGCCATCCAACGTGTCGTCTCCGGTCGTGCCGGTGCCACCGGACATGTTGGACAGGAACATCTCGAAAGTTGCTGCGATGTCTTCGGCATCTGACGACAGGCCCGCGCGAACTGTAGCAATCGCTGCTTCCCAATCCGCGACCTCGGCCGTGGAAAGAGGGATTGATCCGGCGGCGGTTAACGCGGCATCCAATAACGCGGCCGTTTGCGCCCCGAAAGCGCGCGATTGGTCCAACCCGGTTTCAGCACTCAGAATGGCCCGTTCGCTGGACGTCAAACCGTTCCACGCATCCGTCCCAATCGCCAGCGTCCGCAGGATGGGTGCAAACGCCACGCCATCAGGGGCCGTGAAATAGGTCGTGATGCCATCGAGGCTGAGCGCATTGGCAAAGTAAGACGGCACAATCGCGGAATCGATCACTCCCGTTTGTAGCGCGGTAAAAAGTTCCACCGCTGGCAAGTTGATTTGAAACCCACCCAACGCCGCAACGACATTGGCGATCTCTCCGCCAGCGGTGCGTACTTTCTGGCCATCGATATCTGAAACCGAAGGTTGCGCGGCAAGAACGTCGTTACCTGTGATATGTGCCGTCAAGAAGTGGAAGGCGTCCCCGCCAGTCCCCGGAGCGTTGTTGAACGCATCAGACGTCACAGTTCGCCATGCCGCTTCGGCCGCATCCGCATCAATTTTCGAACTGAACGGCAAGCTGAAGCCCGCGATCCCCGAAAACTTTGCCGGCGCATAGTTTGGCGAACTGTAGAACAAGTCCACAATGCCAGTCTCAACCGCGTCGATCGCTTCAAATGCGCTGACAAGCTCGCCCGCCGCAAAGACCCTGATTGTCAGATCGCCGCCAGACACTGTGCCAATCCGGTCTGCCCAATCCTGAAGCAACGTAAATTCGTCCAGACCGCGCGGTAGGTCTGTCACCAAAGTCAGTTCTGTCATTGTTAAATCCCCGAAACCCAATGCCTGAACATGGCGTGGAAATGGGGCTATTCGCAATCACAAACGGCTGTTTCACAGCGATTTCAAGTTGGGCGAGTAAGGGGAGGTCTTAGCCGCTTATAGCCCTGCCTCATCCGCGATCTGCTTGCGCGATTTTCGCGCGCGTTCGGTCGCAGATTTGAGCTGACCGCAAGCGGCAAGGATGTCCTCCCCGCGCGGGGTGCGGATGGGTGAAGCGTAGCCCGCCTTATAGATAATGTCGGCGAACTTCCGGATGCGGTTGTTGGACGACCGCTTGTACGGCGCGCCGGGCCATTCGTTGAACGGGATCAGGTTCACCTTGGCTGGGATACCCTCGATCAGCTTGATCAGGCGACGCGCGTCGTCATCGGAATCGTTCACGCCGTCGAGCATGACGTATTCGAATGTGATCCGCTCGGAATTCGTCAAACGCGGATACTCGCGCAGCGCATCGAGCAGAGTTTCGATGTTCCATTTCTTGTTTATCGGCACGAGGCCGTCGCGGACCTCATCCGTGGTCGCGTGGAATGACACAGCGAGCAGGCAACCGATTTCCTCGGCTGTGCGCGCGATCTCTGGCACGACGCCAGACGTGGACAGCGTGATCCGACGGCGCGACAGCTGGATGCC
>CAZDXI010000204.1:0-5717 GCA_964509095.1 uncultured Rhodobacterales bacterium | reverse complement strand
TTGACCCCGTTTGATCCCTACGAAGAAAAGCGCCACCTGCTGGCCGATCTGCGTCCGTTGATCGACGACGGGCTGATCCATGTGGAGGTCGAAGACCGTCCCACAATCACGGCGATCCGGCGTCGGATCATGAAGCAACGACGCGGCTTTCACGCGATCCATTATCTGGGTCATGCGGCACCGGACGGGTTGTATCTGGAAAACATGCAAGGACGACACGAACTGGTACGCTCTGACCGGTTCTGCGAGATGATCCAACCAAACCGGGATCTGCGACTGGTGGTGTTTGCCGGGTGCGAAACGGCCAAGTCACCCGGTTCGGACAAGCTGGGTACAGACATCGAAGACCAATTGTCCGTGACCCATCAGGTCGTCCGCCAGACCGCTCCGGCCGTGATTGGGATGCAGGCTGTACTGCCGTTTCGAACAGAACGCTTTTTCACACGGTCTTTCTATCAGGCGCTGACAACCGGGTATTCGGTTGCGCAGTCTTTGAAGTTTGCACGGTCCTCGGTGTGGGATGGGCATGATGGGCAGGCGGACACGTTGGATTGGGCAATTCCGACGCTGTATTCTGGTGGCTCCGCGCCCGGCGCTGTTATTGACCCGAATGCTCAGGCGACACCGATCCCTGCCAAGCGCCGGGTGTCATTGCGGTTGTCGCCAGTCAACAAGGAACTGAGGTTTGTCGCCCGCCACTTCCACTTGCGCGAGACAATTGATGTGCTGGAACGGCGCAAGCCCGCGCGGCTGGTCTGCATTCGGGGACAAGATGTGCGTGCTGACGATATCTCGGCCTTTCTGGACCGCGCGATGGAAGAACTGGGACCGGATACCGCGCAATTGTCGTTTTCCGCGTCCGAATTGAATACACGCAAGCCCGGCTTTTTCGGCGTGCCTCCCAAGACCGACCCGCAGCAGGAAATCGCCAAGTTTCTCAAGGAGATTTTGCGCCAATGGGGTGGGAACGTCACCGATCTGGACGCGGTTGACCCGGACCTGCAGATCAGTGTGCTGCTGGAGCATATGTCGGACATCCCACTTGCGATTGCGATTGACCATGCTGATTTGCTGGAGCCGGACCATCCCATCGTGGACACGTTGCGCGACTTGTTGAACCGGCGCAGCCAAACGCGCTTGGCCGTTGTGCATCCGGATCGGAACAACCCCTTCAATCGTGGGATGGATGCGGGGCAGTGGCAGGGTATTTTGCTGCGCCGGATGCGCTATAGCGAGGTCTGGAACTGGATTTCGCGGCAGTTGCCCGATCTGGCCCGATATACGAAGGACCGTCTGGAACCGGTCTATTGGGAGATTTTTGACTGGCTCGATAAATGGGAGCGCCTCGCGAGGGACGTGGCCAACTACAGCGGGCGGATCACAGATGACACGCTGCTGGAGCTTCTGTCCCATCAGACACAGAAGACAACGCAGGTCCCACGTGTCGCGGAACCTGTTTTGGAAAGGGCGACGACTCCGACGTTCGGCTCTGTGCACCGCGCACCTCAGATGCGACAGAACCCCGTCCGTGTGGCTGTTGCCGGACCGTACACAGATGGGCTTGATGACGCGTTTGTGCGGGCGATCAGTTTGTTTGCAAGGACTTATGATCTGCCAATCAATGTATCGGATGAACGCGGATCAGGGGCTTCGATCATTGCCAAGTCGCAGGATGGGGGATCGCCGTTTGACGAGCATGGGAGGTCCGACGTTGCCAGAATCCTGCGCTGGTTTGGCGAAGTGCTCAGCACCGACATCGACATTATCGTTTTAGACTTCGGAAACATGAGAAAAAGCGAAGCGATTGCCAGCTTTGCAAAAGCCGCATTGCAACAGGGGCGTCTGGTTATCGCCGCTGGCGGTAACAGTCGGAAACCAACGTATCCAGCGTGGGCAAAGGGAATATTGGCCGTAGGCGCATTGGATACCAACGGCGCGACGGCGGAGTATTCGCCCCATTTTCCCAAGGACGACAAGCCGGACATTTACACCGTGGGCAGCCTCGAAAACACAGAACTGGCGAGTTGGGTAGCCGAAGGTCTTAGGGAAGGGACCAGTGCCTCTGCGCTGTACGCAAGTGCGGCTGCGGCGCTGGTCTGGTCGATTTATCGCAATATGCCGGGCGCGCAGGTGGGGCAATTGCTTGTGGACAGTGCCACGGTGAGCAAAGCGGGCTACCGGGTGCTCAACATCCCTGACGCTTTGTTTGCGGTGCGCGCGCTGCTGCTGAAGGATACACTTGAACGCGATGACATGAGCCTGAGCCGGTTGGTTGCAGAAACCGGTCTGCCCGATGACACGGTCGTGCAAACGTTGGAAAGCCTCGTCGCAAGCGGGGAGATAACAACATACTTGAAGGAGCAAGAGGAACTCTATTCCTTCCCCAATCGGATCGCCGCGCGCTATGACGCGGTGCGTGCGATGGGTGTCAGCGACGAACGCACCCGCTTGCAACAGGACCTCATGACTGCGGCACAGGCCTTGGCGCGCAGAACCCGGCTTCACGGAGATGCGTTCGATGCCTTGTGGTCCTCGGACGAAGATGGGGATCGGATCTTGGCGCTGGCGACGGTGTTCGAAAACCCGGACCCGCCGGATTGGAGTTTTGTCCGGGAGGGATTGCAGCACGCACGGAGTGATTTCGAACAGTACTATTTGCTGGAACTGGCGCAGCGCGCGTTGCCCGAACTGGCCGCGGATCAGACAGCCGATCTGCGGCTGATTGCCGAGGCGCTGCACGACGCACTTGCCGATGACAAAGGCGATCTTTTGATGAAGGTTGCACGATTGCTCGCCACTCTGGACGCGTCAAAAGAATAGACCCGGCTACAGCGCCGAAATGGCAGCAACGGCCTGTTCTACGGCGGCTTGTGTCAGCGCAAAGTCGTCGTCTTTCAGCACGATTGAGGGGTACAACTTTCCGGGCGCCTTGAAGACGCCGTGTTCGCGAAGCGCCTGATTGTAAACAGCACTCACGTTGGGCACTTCGTGCTGGGCAGAGCGGTAGTCGCGACAGGCCTGCGCGGTGAAATAGATGTCGAACAACGTCTCATCCCCGCAGACTTGGTGGTCTATACCTGCCTTGGTCAGCGCGTCCGACTGCATGGCTTGCAAGCGCGCGCCATTGGCCCGCAGGGTGTCATAAGCACCCTCACGTGCCAGCACTTCCATCGTTTTCAAGCCCGCAGCCGCAGCTACGGGATTGCCCGACAGGGTGCCAAGCTGCATCAACCATTTGTCTGCACCGACAGTATCTTTGTCAAAATGCTGCATGATCTCCGCACTGGCCCCAAGGGCGGCCAAGGGGAAGCCGCCGCCGATGATCTTGCCGAGCGTGCAGATGTCCGGCGTCACGCCGTATTTTTCTTGCGCACCACCATAGGCCAGGCGAAAGCCGGTCACGATCTCATCAAAGATCAACAGGACATTGTGCTTGTCGCAGAGATCGCGCAGACCTTGCAGGAAGCCCGGTTCGGGCGGGATGATGCGCTGCAACGGCTCCACGATGATTGCGGCAATGTCGTTATGTTCGCCCATCAGCGTCGCCACGGCGTCCAGATCATTGAACGGCGCAATCAGCATCTGATCGGCGACACCTTGGGGAATACCTGCGCTGTCGGGTACGGCTTGGGGGAAGTTCACGCGCTGGGTGGGGGCAAGGCTCATCTGAGCTTCCGCGCTCATGCCGTGGTAGCCGCCCTCGAATTTCAGGATCTTATCGCGGCCCGTATAGGCGCGCGCGAGGCGGATCGCATACATGTCGGCTTCCCCGCCGGACGTCACAAAGCGCACCTGTTCGCAGCAGGGCACCGCGTCACAGATCGCTTCGGCCAGTTCGATGCCACGCGCGTTGTTGGCAAAGAAGGTCATGCCCTTGGGGAGTTGTTCCAGCACGGCTTCCATCACCTCTGGGTGGCCATGACCCAGAAGCATGGGACCCGAGCCGATCAGATAGTCCACATATTCGCGGCCATCCTCGTCCCAGACGCGCGAACCCTGACCGTGGGAAATCACGACACCTGCATCGAAGTTCCCGAATCCGGCGGCGGGCAGGACCTCGGCTGCGCGGGCGATCCAGTCGGCTTGGGTGTGGGTGCGGTTCATCGTGCTTACTCCAAAACGGTGTCAGGTGCGCCCAGCAGGGCAAGATCCGGGGTGATGCCGAGGCCCGGCCCGGTGGGCGGAGCGATACGGCCTTTGATGCGCACAGGGCAATCCGGTGCGATGCGAGGGGCGACATAGCCAGACAGATCACAGACATTCAGCAGACGATCCGGATCGGTCGCAACCCCTAGATTCAACAATGCTGCAGTGGTGATGTCGCTGCCCCACGTGTCTTCTACACACATCTTGGCTCCGAGATGCAGGCACAAGTCACGCGCGCGCCGGGTCGCGGAGAGGCCGCCGAATTTGGAGAGCTTCAAAGCCACCGCGTCCAGAATCCCCAAGTCATGCGCCTTGAGAAGGGAGGCTGTGTCGTATGCGTTTTCATCTAGCTTGATCGGCAAGCCCGTAGCCGCGCGCACGGCAGCGCAGTCGTCTAACGTGGGGCAGGGTTGTTCGAGCATCACATCCAGGTCGCGCACGGCACGGCCCACGCGGGTGGCCTCAAGCCGGGTCGCACCGCAGTTCCAGTCGCCATAAACCAACGGACCTGGGCCCACGGCCTCGCGCACCAGACGCAGGCGGGCAACGTCGGCTTCCCAATCGGCATCCGCGCCCAGTTTGGCTTGAAACTGTGTGATGCCTTGGGTTTGAGCCTCTTTCGCGATGCGGGCCATCTCGTCAGGTGCGACGCAAGTGATGGAGTGATAGAGCGGCATATCCGCCTGTCGACGTCCACCGAGCAGCATATAAAGCGGCATACCTGCGGCACGTGCGGTCAGGTCCCACAACGCGATGTCCAGCGCGGATTTGGCATAGACATGGCCGGGCAACCACGCATCTGCCTTGGCCATCAGCGCCTCTGGCCCGCGCGGATCAGCCCCAATCAGGACGGGCGCAAGTTCCGTCAGGGCAGGGGCCACGCCGCGCGCATAGGCAGGAAGGTAGTGCGGGATGGGGCAGACCTCTCCCCAGCCAGTGAACTCGGTGTTGGTCTCAACACGCAGAACCACAGTTTCGACGGTGTCGCAGGTTTTTCCCTCTGCCATGTAATAGGTCTCATGGCTGGTCAGCGGCACGTGCCACAGGGAAAGCCGGGTGATCTTCATCTGTAGACAGCGACCGGGTCGCCAATGGTGTTTTCATCCGGATGCACGCCAAGACCGGGAGCCTCTGGCAAGTGCAGATGACCGTCTATGTTGCGCGGACCGCGACCGCCTGCGATGTCCACAGTAAGCATGTCCTGACAGGCCCAGACGGCGTGGCAATTCGCATCTGGAATGGTAGCGGCCAGATGCAGCGCTTCGCAATCCGCCAGCACCGATCCACCGGTGGCCATCACAAACATGTCGATCCCGTGGGCTAACGCGACATCCCGCATCCGCGCGGCCTTGGTCAGCCCGCCGACGCGGTTCAGCTTGATGCCAAACACCTCGGCCAACCCGTCGCGTGCAATGCGCGTGGCGTCTTGCAGGGTCACAAGGCTTTCATCCACCGACACCGGGGTTGCATGGCGTGTCGCGATGGCAGCAATGTCATCGAGCGTTTCGCAGGGTTGTTCAACAATAACATGCAGGTCTTCCACCGCTCTCATCACCCGCATAGCCTGTTGG
>CAZDXI010000203.1:0-5823 GCA_964509095.1 uncultured Rhodobacterales bacterium | reverse complement strand
CTGCAAGGTAGGCCGCGTTTTCTGCGGAACTGAGCGTCTTGTTCTCGCCCGCAAGTACATAGCTGCCATCTTTGTAATACTCTGTGGCGGCACAATCGAGCGCGAGGTAGATGTCTTCGGCCGGCTTGTATCCGGCTTTCTCGATGGCTTTCAGAATGAAATCAAGCGCGTCACGGGTGGAAGACAAGTTGGGCGCAAAGCCCCCTTCGTCGCCCACACCCGTGGCTAGACCGGCAGCGGACAACTCGCCTTTGAGCGTGTGAAACACTTCTGAGCCCATGCGTACGGCGTCGCGAATGTTATCCGCGCTGACAGGCATGATCATGAATTCCTGAATGTCGATGGGGTTATCCGCATGTTCACCACCGTTGATGATGTTCATCATCGGCACAGGCAGAACGCGGGCAGAGGTTCCCCCGACATAACGATAAAGCGGCTGTGTGCAGTAGTCAGCAGCGGCTTTTGCCGTGGCCAGCGACACACCCAGAATGGCGTTCGCACCAAGACGGGACTTGTTGTCCGTGCCGTCAAGTTCGATCATGGCTTCATCGATTTCGACCTGTTCTGTCGCGTCGATCCCGACAAGCGCTTCTGCGATCTCGCCATTGACTGAGGCGCAGGCTTCCAGAACACCTTTGCCTTTGTAGCGGGATTTGTCTCCGTCGCGCTTTTCCACGGCCTCATAGGCACCGGTGGAGGCGCCTGAAGGGACAGCCGCGCGACCCATCGTGCCGTCTTCGAGGATAACATCGACTTCGACCGTCGGGTTTCCCCGGCTGTCGAGAATTTCGCGGGCGTGAATGTCGATGATCGTGCTCATGGGCTGTCCTTTCGCGTGGCTTGGCGGCCTTCTAACGCTGCGTCGCGGCAGAGGGAAGGGTGGATTGTCCTGACAGGAGCGCTGACGCGCACGCGATTTTATCTGCGCGAGGCCGCGCGCGCCTTGAGGGGCCAGCCCCTCAAACGCCCCGAGGTATTTCCGGACAGATGAAGGTGTTAACGGGACGACAGGCGGTGCTCACGCCAGATCGCATAGAGACCAGAGCCGACGATTATCAGAGCGCCAATATAGGTCAGGGTATCGACACGTTCACCGAAAATCAGAGCGGCGAGGATGAGAGCGAAGATCAAACGAGAGTAGCGGAATGGCGCAACAGCACTGACCTCACCGACACGCATGGCTTGGGTGGCGCCATAAAAGCCTAGGGGGATCATCAGGATAACCCCGATCATGAGGGCTGCTTGAGCGGTTGAGAAAGGTTCGATTGTATCGCCAAGAATGAGGTGTAAGAGCACGCCGGCGGGAATGACGCCTGCCATTGCATAAACCCCAAGTTGCGAGGTTGGAATCCCATTTGGGATGAAGCGCGTCAGAAGATCTCGCACCGATAGCATGATGATCGCCAGCACAGCCCAAAGCGCTCCGGGTGAAAAACCGGCGCTCCACGGTTGGATGACCAGGACCATGCCGACAAGCCCCAGAACCACGGCGGACCAGCGATGCGGGCCGACGCGTTCTCCAAGCCAGATTGCGGCCCCTAAGGTCACCAGCAATGGGTTGGCCTGCATGATCGCCGCGATGATCGACAATGGCGCTGAGGCAAAGGCGAGCAAAAAGCAGGTCGCGGCGATGGCTTCGGCCAAAGTGCGCAGGGCAACCGCCGGGTGACACAGACGGGACATCCAGTCACGTGCACCAGCGGGGATGCTGAGTAAAGCGAAGATAAGGGATCCTCCCAGACCCATCAAAACCAAAAGCGGTCCACCCGGCAGCGCCCCGGCCAGAAGCTTGAGAAGCGCATCGCCAAAGGCGAAGGCTAGCATCGCAACAAGCATCCAGAGGATGCCGGTCAGGTTGTTCGTGCTACCGGGGCGAAGAGGGACTGGCTTCACGCGTTACATCGATTGCAACGGGCGGACTTTGAGCCCGGTGATCCGGTTGCCATCGCGAGCAAGCACTTCGAACCGGAAGCCGTGAAAGCTGAACACTTGCCCGGCGGTCGGGATCATCTGTGCTTCGTGGATCACCAGACCGGCGACCGTGTTGGCTTCCTCATCCGGCAGATTCCAATCCTTTGCACGGTTGAGGTCGCGGATTGTCATGCCGCCATCCACCAGAAATGCGCCATCGGCGGCCTGCTCCACGATGGGATCGGCGTCGTCGGGGTCGAATTCATCTGTGATTTCACCCACGATTTCTTCGAGGATGTCTTCCAGTGTGATCAGACCCTGAAGCGAACCATATTCATCCACCACCAGCGCAAAGTGTGTGCGCATCCGCAGGAATTGGCGCATCTGATCGTCCAGCGTCGTGGTTTCCGGCACAAAATAGGGCGGCATGGCCCCGTCTGTGATTTCGAACGCGGTTAATTGCGAAGCATCGCCTTCGGGGCCACCGATGCGCGCGTACATGGCTCGCAACAGGTCTTTGGCGTGAACGACGCCGATGATGTTTTCCGGCTCGTCCTGATACACCGGAAGCCGCGTATGGTTGGAGCGGAGGCATTGTTCAAGAATATCCTGCGGTGTCTTTCCCGCATCAATCATTTCAATGCCAGAGCGATGCAACATGATTTCTTCAACCGTGCGGTCGGCCAGGTCGAGAGCACCAAGTATGCGGTCGCGGTCTTCTTTTTCGACGACACCCTCGGAATGGCCCAGCTGCAAGGCGCCCGCGATTTCCTCGCGCACGGCCATGATGTGACTGTCGGGATCCGTCTGAACCCCGAACACACGCAGCACGCCACGCACAAAGAACCGCACGGCAGCCACGATTGGCGAAAACACGGTTACGACAACCGAAATCGGGCGGGACACAAGAGCCGCTGCACGTTCTGCGTTCGTGATGGCATATGTCTTGGGCAGCACTTCTGCAAAGACCAGAACCAACACAGTCATAATCAGTGTCGCCAACGCAACGCCGCTTTCGCCCAGAACGCGGGTAAACAAGGCCGTCGCCAAAGACGTGGCTAGGATGTTGACAAGGTTGTTTCCCAAAAGGACCGAGCCGATCAGACGTTCGTTGTCTTCGGTAATCTCCAGCGCCTTTTTCGCGCCGCGCCCGCCTTTATCGGCCTGAGACCGCAGTTTCCCGCGAGAGGCCGCCGTAAGCGCAGTTTCGGACCCGGAAAAGAACCCTGACAAGACAAGCAAACACAAGATCACCCCGGATGTGATCCAAAATGCACTGTCGATAACGGCTGTGGTCGGTTCCATACTGTCCTTAACGTCCTTTGAACGTTGGTTATGGGGCTGCGGCCAGTTGTGTTCAAGAGAGCCGGGTGATTATCGCGGATACTGTGACCGGAAGTCGCTCTATTTTTGGTCAATCCTTAACATCGGTTTGACGAAACGCAGCAGGGCTCATGTCATAAGCGCGATGAAACTCGCGGTAGAAGTTCGACCGGGTCAGAAAACCGGACTGTTCCATGATCTCGCGCACGCTCGCGCGCGTGGTTGTCAGTAAGTGTGCCGCATGCCGCAGCCGGAACCCGTTCACATATTGCGACACGTTCATGCCTTGTGACTGGTTTATCGCGCTCGACAGGTTGCGCACCGGGATATGCAGGCGTTTGGCGAGGCGATCTACGGTGAGGTCTGTGTCGAGAAACAGTTCCGTATCGATCAGCAGTTTGCGTGCTCTGGCTTCAATAGCGTCGGCGTCTTCTGTGGGCGAAGTGCCTGATGCGGCAACAGGGCGAGCAGCAAAAGCCCCGCGGGACACGGCGATGATGATAGCCAGCAAACAGCACAGAAGGATCAATGAGGCATACGAAATGATCGTCATCGCTTCCTTTGTGCGTTGCATTGCAAAGCTAATCGCGATGGCGCTGTCCACAATCAGGAAAGACAAAAGGAAAACAGCCCCCCAAAGCATCCATAGCCGCAAGCCATAGGTCATACCGATCCGCGCTTGCGTCAGGTGGTTTGCTCCGCGCGCGCGCAGGATCAGCAAGGCAATGGCGTAAAACAGATAGCTTAGCAGGATCAACGCATCGAGACCGTCCCAGTTCCGAAACAGCTGCGAGGGCACAACCGCCAACAGGACGGCAACGCCAAGATGGATCGCGATCAACCGACGCACGCGCGCAGGGTCCGTCGCATAGACCGCAAATCCAAGGTAAAGCAGGGGACCCGCAAACAGCGGCAGAATCCGTTGCAGTGCGATCAACCGCTCAAACCCATACCCGAACCGAAGTCCCACCAGCAATGTGCCGACCGCGATTACGGCAAAGAAGGCAACAAACAATCGGCGCGCTGTGACATTGCCCAAATCAGCCCGCGCAATCAGCAGCGTCGACACAGCGGACAGCACAAAGACCAGGATCGGCAAAGGAAGAACCACCAGATCCCCGGTCATTTGGTGTCCTCTTTCCTGCAATTGGTGTCCTTTATCACGATGCAGGACAGGACTATGTGGCCTAAGCCATTGTTCATAGGGGGTTCTCGATCAATCTCGGGGTCATCAGTTCACAAGTTTGGAGCATACCCGATGAAATTCACAACCCCCTTGATTACCGCAATCTCCTTGTGTGCCTCTGCCGCATTTGCGGGCGAAGTACGCACTGGCATGGAGGAGATTACAATTCTTGATGCGGAGGGCAATCGCCACCTGAGCGGTTTCATGTGGTATCCGACGACCCAGCAGGGGGACGCGGTTCAAGCCCATGGAAATGCCGTCTGGGAAGGCATCCCTGTTTTACCTTCTGCTCAGCCAATGGCGGGCAACAGACCGCTGGTGGTCATGTCCCATGGCATGTTCGGAAACGCGCGCAATCAGGCGTGGTTGGCCGAAGCTTTGGTGGCCGAAGGGTTTATCGTGGCGGCTATTGATCATCCCGGCACGTCCACGTTTCAGCGGGACCCCGATCATCGTCGCGAGTTGTGGGAACGCCCGAAGGATATCTCCCGATTGATCGACTTTATGACAAGCGACACTGAGATATCCGCTTGGGTCGATGACACGCGGGTCTTTATGGCCGGGCATTCCTTGGGCGGGTATACGGCGACGGCTCTCGCAGGCGGGCGGTTCGATCCAGAGAAATGGGACGCATTTTGCGCTGAAGCGGGCAGAGAACTGGTTTGTGGAATTTTTGACGCGTGGTCCGTTGCCAAGTCTCCTGAGGATCGCGCAGCCATGTCTGCTGATCTGTCGGATGCACGCATAAAAGGCTTCGCGGTGTTCGACCTTGGCGGCACTCAGACCTTTTCCACTGACAGCCTCGGGCAGATTTCAACATCAATGCTGGTGTACGGCGCACCGGAAGACATCAATGGCGTCGATCTCGACATTGAATCCCGCGCGCTTGTGTCAGCGTTGAACACGGACATCGTGACCTACCATGAACCAAAAGGTCTGGCTCATTTCGATTTTCTAGGCGTGTGCACGGACAAGGCGCTGGCCATTCTGAAAGAAGAAGAACCGGAAGACGTGTTTGTGTGTGAGAAAGGCCGCGAAGAGCGGCGACGTGAACACGACCGGATCGCATCTGAAGTCAGCGCGTTCTTTGATAACCTTTGATGCTGCTCTGAAGTGTCGCGCAAGCCGCTTGAAATCTGTGGTTTGCGCGAAAAATTGCCGCGATGCAGCAATTTTACTCTGTTGCAGTGCAGCATGGGGTGTTAGAATGCGCTAATATTTGAAGCAACGACAGTCGGAGTGCGCCTGATGACGTCCCTTTCTCAATTCATGATGACCCCATTTGCAGCCGGGACAGCCGCCGGAGTAATGGCCGGGCGAATGTTGGAGCAATCCTTGCGCCAGCAATCCGCAATGGCGCGCATGATGGTCTCTGCCTTTGAAGGGCAAATCCACGTCAATCA
>CAZDXI010000202.1:0-5826 GCA_964509095.1 uncultured Rhodobacterales bacterium | reverse complement strand
GCGGTGTTTTTTATGACGTCGGTAACCTGTGGAACCTTGATGATGTCGACCTGAGTGGTGGCAACATCGTTGGCGAAGACGGGTCGTTCCGGCATGTCATTGGTTTCTCGATCTTCTGGGATACGGCGCTTCAAGCCCAGTGACTTCTGCAGATTATACATGGCGTAGAACGCGCGTTTCTGGGTGCGTTCATTAAACCAGTGGCGATAAATCAGGCGCTCTTTCTTCCAACCGGTTTTGATCCAATCGCTTTCGAAGAAGTCAAAGCTTTCGATGAAGTCCGCGTCGTGTTCATCAAGGTAGTTATGCGTGTATTCCGCCGTTTTGATCGCCATGCAGTCGCCCGACAGAAGGAAGAAATGCGTGGCGCGCGGAAAAGCCGAGAGCGCGCTTTCTAAGGCGATCAATGTCGCGTGAACAAGGCTCCATTCGCCCCAACCACAGCGCAAACGACGCGAGGCAAAGGTGACATTAGGGTTGTCGGCAAGCGCGGCGCGGATCGTCAGATAATCTGTGCGGCTCGCTGATCCATCAAAGTGGATCGCCATATAGTCCCCAGCCGCCGTGAGGCGTTGTGCTTGTTTCACAACGGCTTCCGGGTCTTTATGGCACAGCAGGATATACGCGATTCTCGCCATTGTTGGGTGTAGTCTGCTCGATTTTTTCGTGTGTCGTGTACGCCAATAATAGTGAAGAGCGATTGAATAAAAACGAATTCTTTGCTTTTTTCTGAAAAAGCGGTGCAGAGACGCGGAAAAGCGCTGAGTTTATTGAGGGTTTAGGCATGGGTTTCCCAGGAACATGGATGACGGAAAGCGAAAGCATGGTGTACCGCGTGGTGCCCAAATGCGCGTGCTCCACGATTGGGCAGATCATGTACTACTCCGATCACGGAGAGTTCTTCGACGGCGACATCCACGATGCGCAATCCGGGCTACACAAGTGGGCCATTGAGGACAGCAAAGACGCCATTACGCGCAACGTGCAGCACCATGAGAGTTTTTCGTTTACCTGTGTGCGCAACCCCTACACGCGGATCCTGAGCTCGTTTTTTGACAAGATCTGCGGCATTCAAAGAAACGGCCGACGCTATCGCGGGAATCTGGTGCCGTTACTGATCCAGAAATATGGCATCGAAGTCGGGGGAGACGACGGCAAGCAGGAGTTCGATCAGATCAAGAGCTTCCGCCGGTTCCTGTTGTTCGCGCGAGACACCATTAAATGGCGCCGCCCAATGGATCCGGACATTCATTGGTCCGCGATGTCAGGTCACGTGTCGACGTTCATTGTGAATGGCGGCCGGTATGATCGGATTTTTTGGACGGAAAGCTTCAATGAGGGGATGACCGAGGTGTTGGGTGAAGTCGAAACACCCAAGTCTGTCGATCTTGCTGCGATCCCAAGGTTCAACGAGTCAGAAGGGCACGGCCCCAAGCGCGCGCACCCGGTCGAAGACTACTTCGACGATTTGTCGATGCATCTGGTCTACGAAATCTACAAACGTGACTTCCAGCTTTTCAAGTATGACTTCCTTGACCCGTCCAACAAGATGCCAATCGGTGAGATTGATCTGGACGAGGTGCACGCCAAACTCGGCGATTAAGCCAGTTTGCGAGTTGCGCTCCGCTCAACCGTCTTTTTGAGACTGGAGCAGCCAATCCCGCGCACAAAACTGTTTAAGCCCGCGCGCGCCTTTTGTGATCAGCTTTCGGAGCTTTGGATCAAGTCCGCGACACGGGCACCGATGGCCGCACTCCCCTTCGCGGAAGGATGGATGCGGTCGGGGCCGTGATAGCTGAGGTCGCCATGCGGGACGATGTCATGGTTGGGCAGGAAGAAAACGCCGGGATCTTCGTTGGCCATGCGATTTAGGCGACGTTCGAAGTCTTCACCGATCTCACGACAATGATCGATGGGGGAGCCACGTCCCGGTGTGCGCAGATATCCGAGGTAAATGACCTTCGCATTGGTGGCTCGGATTTGGTCAACAAGGGCAGGGATTTCGCCCGTTAGACCGTCCGAAGAGATCATACGCGCCATTTTGCGGTCACAGCCCGAGCACCCGCAGCCAAGCCAAAGATCGTTGCCGCCGCCGTTCAGGATCACCCAGTCCCACCCTCCGGGCACGTATTGGCTGGAAATGCGCAAGCCCAGACTACCGGAAATGGGCAGCGCATAGAGCATGCGCGCACCAATTACGGACCGATCCAAAACGGGCCGCCCAAGATGCTGTTCCACAACATGAGAAACGGAGCGTCCACCATTGCTGTTCCAGGCCAGCATGGAGTCACCCATAGACAGGATATCCGGATCATCGGAACTGCCTTCGGCAACCGGCTCTGCGCAAGCAGCAAGGATAAGCAAGGCGGCCAAGGCCGTCAGGCGAGATAGAATCTTCAGCAAAGCTGTGTCTCCGAAGCAGATAGGAATCACATGCGCAGATATTATCAACGACTGTATGAATTTCCACGAAACAAAACGTTTCGCCTGAGTGGTTTATCCGAGACGACGCAGAAGGTCTTGCGAGGGCTTGCCCGTGTCCGGCAACCCATTGGCCCGTTGATACGCACGGATCGCGGTTTCGGTTTTGCGCCCAAGCACACCGTCGGCATCCCCCGCGTCGAACCCGGCACGGGACAGACGGCGTTGCAGCGTTTTACGATCTTCAAGAGTGAGGCCAAAAGCGTCCGGCGGGAAGCGACCTTGGATCGGACCGCCACCGGTGATGCGGTCGCTGAGGTGGCCCACACCAATCGCGTAGTTCTCGGCGTTGTTGTAGCTGAGCAAGACGCGGAAGTTGCGGAATACCACAAAGGCCGGGCCGCTGCGTCCCGCAGGTATCAAAACTGCAGCAGACCCTTGGTCTGCAAGGGGGCGGCCGGACATATCGCGCACACCTGCCGCATTCAAGGACGCTGTGTTCCGCTGAGAACCGCGCCCGAAGGGGCCGGAGAATCCAGAAGGCAGGCGCACTTCCAGACCCCAAGGTTGGCCCCGTCGCCAGCCATTGCGCGACAGGTAGGCAGCTGCGGAAGCGAGCGCGTCTGTTGGATCGTTGCTCCAGATATCGCGGCGGCCGTCTCCGTCGAAATCCACGGCAAAGGCTTGGTACGACGTCGGAATGAACTGCGTGTGGCCCATAGCTCCGGCCCAGCTTCCGGTCATCCGTTCGGGTGTGATGTCGCCATTTTGCAGGATCTTGAGCGCAGCAATCAGTTGTTTTTCAAAGAAACTTCCGCGTCGCCCATCATAAGCCAATGTCGCAAGTGCAGAGATTACCGGCGCATCGCCTCGCCGTTCGCCATAGCGGCTTTCGAGCCCCCAGATGGCGCAGATGACGTTTGCCTCCACTCCATAACGCGCTTCAATCGCTGCTAGGGTGCCGGACCGGCTGCGGAACTGCGCGCGCCCCTTTGAAACCCGCTCGTCTGAGGCTGCGATCGCAAGGTAGTCCTGAAGCGAGCGTTTGAACTCTGTTTGGTTGCGGTCACGCTCTATAACGCCGGGAAGATATCCAGCGCCGCGTAGCCCCCGGTTCAATGTGGTGGAGGATACGCCCGCTGCTGCGGCGCGGCCCCGAAAACCGGCGAGCCAACTATTGAAGCCAGAGTTCGGCGTAGACCGCCACGCGGAGGCAGCCGTTCGACTTCCTGTTTGCGCAGTTGGAGAGCATCCTGCTAAAGCCACGGCACCAAGGCTAAGGTTAAAGTGTCTGCGCGATATGGCCATTGATCTCACCTTTGTGGGTTTGCGGCCATCCTGACGCGCGACCTCGACACTGGCAAGCAATCAGGCGTGCAATGGCTTGCACCGGGCGGGCAAGCGCCTTACCTGCGGGACATGGCCAAGGATAAGACTGACCCAAACTACAAGGTGATTGCGGAAAATCGCCGCGCCCGCTTCGATTACGCCATCGAAGAGGACATCGAGTGCGGCATCGTTCTGGAAGGATCGGAAGTCAAATCCTTGCGGGTAAACTCGGCCAATATCGCTGAAAGCTACGCCATGGTCGAAGACGGGGAACTGTGGCTGACAAACAGCTACATTGCACCTTATGATCAGGCCAAAAGCTTCAAGCATGAGGAACGGCGCAAACGTAAGCTTTTGGTGTCGCGCAAGGAACTGTCCCGGCTTTGGAACGCGACCCAGCGCAAGGGTATGACTTTGGTACCGCTCGTGATCTACTTCAATCACCGCGGGATCGTGAAGATGAAGATCGGCATCGCGAAGGGTAAAAAGCTGCACGACAAACGCGAGACGTCCGCCAAGCGGGACTGGAGCCGTCAGAAGCAACGTCTGCTCAAGGACAATAGCTGACTTACCAGTATTCCGGCTTGTTCAAGGCCGGGACGCAGTGCGATGTGCCCTTGAGTGACAGGTCTGGTTGCCCGTTCAGGGATTGACCGATCCAGCCGTGGGGGAAGCTCAACGGCAGAGGTGCGGCGATGGCATCTTCGGAAATCGGCTGAAACCCCACTTTGCCGTAATATTCGGGACTGCCATAGGTCATCAGCACATCCGCGCCTGCATCTCGCATCTGCGCAATCCCGAAAGTCAGGAGGCTTTGTCCAATGCCCTGTTTCTGACGCTCCGTGGATACGGCAACGGGAGACAGAAGGAACACGACCCGTTCGTCCTCTGCGAAAGTCAGTCGCGAAAAGATGATGCAACCCACGAGCGTCTCAGCATCTTGCGCGCGATACACAAACAGGTCGCTAGAGGGCGTGGTAGACATCAAATCACGGGCCAAACTGGCGATCAGCTTGCCTTCGTCCTCGCCTTCTGCGGAGCCAAAGCTGTCTTCCATCAAGCCTGCGATTGCGTCTTCTTGGCCTGTATGACCAGTTAGGAAGTCCATTGTCCTAGGTCGATCCTACTTCAGTTGGCTGTCTTTAGAGCCGCGTCGATTGATCCCACCGCGTGGCTTGAAACTGGCGTCGCGGTCCTGCTGGCAATCCAAACACAGGACAACGCCGGGCACAGCAACGCGACGCGCTTCGGGAATTTCTTCTTCACACTCAATGCAAGACTCGGCGCTTGGCCGATCAGTCTCGGGGCGTTTCAGCCGCGCCAATTCATCCTGAATAGAGGCTTCTATCTGTTCTTGAACGGCTCCATCTCGGGCCCAACCGCCAGCCATAGTTATCCCTTTCCTGATGCGGGACTACATTTTGGCCAACGATTTACGCTTCGGCAAGAGGCGCCGGGGAAGGCGTTTTGATTTTTCCCACTGCACTAAAGTGCACAATGCTGTATCAGGACCAAGCGTGACCAGCTTTGGGGGGTGGGGGTCGCGTACAATCTACACGACAAGCCACACCCTCCTAATGGAAGGGAAGACTATGGAACTGATTATCAGCCTGATCGCGGGTGCGCTCGGCGGAAACGTCGCTGGTGGCATTTTGAAGAACCTCAATCAGGGGACGCTGATCAACTCGATCTCCGGGATTGTGGGTGGTGGCCTCGGTGGGTCCATCCTTGGTGCATTGGGTGCAGGTGATCCGGCGGCAGGCATGGGGATTGGCTCTATCATCAGCCAAGTTGCGGGCGGTGGCGTCGGCGGTGGCGTGGTGCTGGCGATTGTTGGCATGATCCGTAACGCGATGGCGAAGTAAGCCGCGCACGGCTTGCCTTGACCTTCCCTCGCGCTTAAGCAGGACCTGTTTATCCTGCCGCGGGGGAAGCTATGACTGATGATCCGAAAACGCTCGTGTCCACGACTTGGCTGGCCGAGCATCTGAAGGACCCCGATCTGCGTGTTCTGGACGGGTCTTGGTACTTGCCCGACGCTGGACGAGACCCCCGCGCTGAGTATGACGAGACGCA
>CAZDXI010000201.1:0-5839 GCA_964509095.1 uncultured Rhodobacterales bacterium | reverse complement strand
CCGGCGGGCGTGGCATGGGCGAGCCCCTGCGCCTGATGGTCGATCTGCCGAACGAGGCTGAAATCGTCACAATTTTTGCACACCAACCGGATAGAAAGCTTCTGGTTGCATCGTCTGCCGGGGATGGCTTCATCGTTCCGGAAAACGACGTTCTGGCCCAAACCCGCACCGGGAAACAGGCTTTGAACGTAAAAGGCGATGTAAGCGCAAAGATTTGTAAACCCATATCGGGTGATACAGTGGCTGTGGTGGGTGAGAACCGCAAAGTGCTGGTCTTCCCGATTGATGAACTGCCAGAGATGGGGCGTGGCAAAGGTGTTCGACTTCAGAAATACAAAGACGGAGGCCTGAGTGACGCAACCACCTTCACCCTGGCAGACGGGCTCAGCTGGAGCGACCCCGCCGGACGCACCCGAACAGAAACCGCGCTCGTGGAATGGACCGGAAAGCGCGCCTCTGCCGGGCGCATGGCGCCACGCGGATTCCCAAGGGACAACCGGTTTACCGATTGATTTCGTTGGTAAACGCGGCGCGGTGTTCTGGCTGGCTCTGAAAACTGGCTTCTGGACGATCCTGACGCTTGGATTTTACCGGTTCTGGATGAAAACGCGATTGCGGCGGTACTATTGGTCGTCCATCCGCCCGGGCGGTCACCCAATGGAATATGTGGGCGACCCGTTCGAAAAGCTGCTCGGCTTCTTTATCGCTGTGGTGATCCTGACGTTCTACATCGGTGTGGTGAACCTGCTGCTGATGTTTGTGTCTTTTTCAGTGTTTAACGGCAATGGCGCGGGGTATCTGGCCTCGGTCGCAGGGGTGATCCCCTTATGGTTTTATGCGCGGTATCGGGCACGACGATACGTGCTCGGGCGCACGCGCTGGCGTGGGGTGCGCTTCGCACTGGAACCTGCGGCGTGGAAATACACCGGGCAGGCGTTAAAGCATTGGTTTATCACGATCATCACTGCGGGGATCCTGTGGCCGCGTATGACGTTCATGCTGGAGAAATTCCGCACTGACCGCACTGCGTTTGGCGATGCCAAGCTGCAACAAGGTGGGCGTTGGCAGATGCTAATCCCGGCGACCTATCCATTTCTGTTCGCTTTGATTGCGACCGCCCTGTGGGCGATGTGGGTCTGGCAATGGGATCCCTTGTTTTCGGCGGACAGTGACGTCGGCTTTGATGACATCATGCGCTGGGTCGATGCGGACTTTGTAGGGGCGTCCGCGTTAGCGGAGGTTAACAACCCACAGCGTTTGTGGGCCATTCCGCTTCTGTTCCTCGCACTGTTCTATGGAGCCATCCACTACGCCAGCGTGACCAAGCGCATTATGGCGAACCACAAGACAATTGACGGGGTGGCGCTGGCCTCAAGCCTCAGCCCACGCCGTATCTTCATGATCTACAACCTCGGCTATACGATATCCTATTTCGTGCTGGTCTTTGGGGTTGTCGCGATGGTGCTGGTGGCAGTGCCTCTCCTCGGATTTGACGGGTTCCTGTCCGTGCTGGGCGAAGGCATTCCGGGCGGCCCCGACGTGCCACGCTGGGTCGCAGTGCCGGTGCTGATCCTGTTCTATTTCACGATCTTCCTGATGTGGTCGGTGTTCTACAATGTGTTCGTGACCTTCCCGTTGATGCGGCACAAGGCACAAACACTGTCTCTGACACAAGCGGATGGGTTCGCGCAGATCAGCCAGCGCAAAAGGGACGATTTCGCGGAAGCCGAAGGCTTTGCAGAAGCGCTTGATCTGGGGGCGGCGATATGACGGGACCCAAGTCTTTCGATGTCACCGATGCTGCCTATTTCGACGGCGACACGCCTGTGTCGCGGGCCTTGACCCGGTTGACTCTGGAAGAAGGCGACCTGTGCCTAACGCTTGTGGATGGGACACACATCCGCTGGCCCGCGGGCGACGTGCGCCGTGTGTCCGATCTTGCGGGGAAGGGTCATGCCAGCTTGCGTTGGACAGGTGATCCGCTGGCGCGTCTTTACACGCCTAACCCGTTCATCGCCAACGATTTGCCTGCCGTGGATCGCCGTGCTCCGCCTGAAGGACGCGGACGCCTTGCGATGTGGGCCTTGGCCGCGGTGGCCGCTGTTGTGTTGCAGATTTTCGTGCTGATTCCTTTGATGGCCAACCAATTGGCAAGCTTCATTCCGCCAGCCGGAGAAAAGGCCTTGGGCGAAGCCACACTGAGTCAGATTCAAGAAATCCTTGATGACACCGGCGTGGGCCAAATCCCTGTGTGTGAGGCCGAGGATGGGGTCGCTGCGCTCAAGTCGATGGAGGTCAAACTCAGCGAAGCCTCTGGTCTCACGGATGAATTCACGGTTCTGGTGCTGGATCACAAAATGGTCAATGCCTTCGCGCTGCCGGGTGGGTTTATCGTGTTCTTTCGCGGCCTGATCGAGGAGGCTGACAAGCCCGAAGAAGTTGCGGCTGTGTTCGCTCATGAGATGGGCCACGTGGTCAGCCGCGATCCCACGCGGCACGCGCTGCGCTCTGCCGGGTCTATCGGTGTGCTGGGCTTGCTGTTCGGTGATTTCGCGGGTGGTGCGGCAGTCTTGCTCTTGGCCGAGCAGTTGATCAACGCGCATTACTCCCAAGGGGCAGAAACCGCCGCAGATGTATTCGCGACGGACGTCCTTCTCGCCGCTGGCGTGTCCCCAGCGGCACTGGGAGACTTCTTTGAACGGCTCCGCAAGAAACATGGCGACAGCGAAGGGTTCGTCGCACATTTCATGTCGCACCCTGAATTGCGCGACCGGATTGAGGCCGCACGGGCTGCGACGCCCGAAGGCGTTGAATTCAAACCGATCCTGTCCGACGCCGATTGGGCCGCGCTGCAAGCGATCTGCCGCTAAACGGGCTCTGCTTCCAGCCAAACACCGCCCTCAGGCCGCAAGGTCAGGATCATTACCGGCGACGGGTCGCGCCCGGCCACAGGCGTGAACTTGAACTTGCTGAGAAGCGTGGCGAGGATGATCACAGCCTCCTGAATGGCAAAGGCCATCCCAATGCAAATCCGTGGCCCATCCCCGAACGGCAGATACGCATAGCGGTCCGGCTTTTCGAGGAACCTGTCCGGGCGGAACGCATCTGGATCTTCCCACAGAACATGGCTGCGGTGCAGCGCATAGATTGGGATCATCACCGTATCGCCGGGCCGGATTTCACGCCCACATAACGTATCATCCGCCATCGCCGTGCGTGACACGATCCCGGCAGGCGGATAAAGCCGCAACGCTTCATCAATGATGCGCCGGATAAAGGGCAGGTGTTCCACATCGTCGCCTGTGGCCGCGCGCCCTTGCAGCACTGCTTGCGCTTCGTCGCGGGCGCGGTCCTGCGCGTCTTGGTCAAAGGCCATGAGGTACATCGACCAGGCCAACGTCAGGGCAGTGGTTTCGTGACCCGCGACGATAAAGGTTAACAAATTGTCGCGTAGTTCAGCCGTGTTCATCGTGCGCCCGGATTTCGGGTCTTCGCCCTGCAACAGCAAGTCCAGCAGGTCCGGCACGCCTTCACTCCCGCGCGCTGCGCGTTCGTCTATGGCCTTGTCCGCGACGGTCTTCATCTCTTTGAGCGCAGCGCCGGACATGATCCGACCGGGGCGCGGCACCCAATCGGGAAAACCAAGGATGTCGAACAGCGAAATCTTGCCCGCCTCGGCAATGTATTGATCGATTGCGTGATGAACGCCGTCGCGGTCGAACGTATCGCCGCCGGAAAAAGTCACATCCGCGATCACATCAAAGGTGGTCGTGACCATTTCGTCCAGCATATTCACGGCGCGCGGACCGGCGTCTGTGATGCGCTGGGCGGCACGCTCCGCCGCAGAGGTCATGATCGGGGCGAGGTTCATCATATTGCGATGGGTAAACACCGGGGCCGCCGTGCGTCGTTGCCAGCGCCAATGTGCGCCTTCGGCAATAAACAGGCTGTCGCCAATCGCGGGCTTCAAAAGGTTTTTTGTCACCAAAGACTTGGGGTATTGGTCGAGCCGATCCAGCAGCATTTCCCGGATGGCGCCGGGGTCCATGACCATGTGCCAGCGCTTGCCCGTCTTACCCGACACCATCGGCTGGCGCGTTGCGATTTCCGGAATAATGGACAGCACATTGTTGCGCGCTTCCTGCAAGCTGCGCCAGATGCCCCAGGGTTCGGTCACCAGCGGTACGCGCACCGGCAGGCGGTCAGTTTCGGTCGAAACGGCAGGTTGGCCCATGTCCATGCACTCCTTGCTGTTCGTATCGATATAGTCACGCCGCGCTTGCAGGCAATTCATTGCACCCCGTGCGGGGCTGGGATAGCTAATGCGAACCGCGTTAACCAAGGCCGAATTTCTATGCTTCGACTTCTGAGTATCATTCTGTGTGCCACGCTGCTGGCTGCGTGCAGCCCGTCCGGAGAAGACCTCGACCAGCCGCCTGTGCCACTTGGCCAGTTCAAACTGGGCCACAACGTCGTTGTTGCGTCCAAAGCGAAGAAAGGACCGCTCAGCCGGGACGCGAGCGAGGAAGAACTTGTGACCGCCTTGCAGACTGCAATCGGGGACCGGTTTGGACGGTATGAGGGCGATAAACTGTATCACCTTGGGGTCAGCATCGAAGGTTATGTGTTGGCCGCCGCTGGTGTGCCGTTAGTCGTGTCGCCTAAGTCCGCCATGATCGTGCGCGTGACAGTCTGGGATGATGCCGCGAACAAGAAACTCACTGAAAAACCAGAGCAATTCACAGTCTTTGAAAGCCTGTCAGGGGAAACCGCTCTCGGTTCCGGGCTGACGCAATCCAAGGAAGAGCAGCTGGAAAACCTGTCCGTGAATGCGGCCAAACAGATCGAGTTGTTCATCGAAAAACAGCATAAGGAAAATGGCTGGTTTGGTGAGGACGCAGCGGATGAGTAATCCGACGCGAGGGCGGAAATGAGCAAAGCGACACCGTCCGAGGACAGCTTTCCGCAACGCTTGCGTCTGGAACATGCGCGCTCACTGGCCGAGGCCGAGAATGCGAAATACGCGCAGCGCTTGGGCTACTTGCGCCAGCTCGCTCTGTCCGATCCAGAGGCCGCGCGGGCGGAGATGGTCGCCGACCTGAAAACGCGCCCGGATCACGCCGGATTGCTGACAGCCTTGCTTGATGCGCATATTGACGCAGCGGATATGGAGGCCACAACCGCAACTCTGAACGCCCTTATGGCGCTTGATGCGGTGCCGCCGTTTTGGGTGCCGCGTATGGACACCTTGCTGCGTGACGGTGTGATTGCCTGCGATGGTTTCGACATCGGACTGGACGTGGACACAACCGCGCCGATGATCCTGCGCCATCTCGCGCAAGGCAGCTACGAGATGCAGGAAGCGCGCATGGCGCGTGCGCTGGTGCGTTCCGGCGACCGGGTTCTGGAACTTGGCGCAGGCATCGGGTTTATCGCATTGTCGGTATGTTCCGGGATAGACGTGGCCGCTTACCGCGCTGTGGAAGCCAACCCGCTGCTGATCCCTTTGATCGAAGCCAACCGGGACCGAAACGGCGCGCGCTTTGACGTAGAAAACGCGGTCTATGGCCGGACAGATGGCGAAGAACAGTTCAACATCGATGCGCGTTTCTGGGCGTC
This sequence comes from uncultured Rhodobacterales bacterium, assembly GCA_964509095.1. Classification (GTDB taxonomy): domain Bacteria; phylum Pseudomonadota; class Alphaproteobacteria; order Rhodobacterales; family Rhodobacteraceae; genus Aliishimia. The sequence continues at coordinate 220 of CAZDXI010000201.1, read as the reverse complement.
TTCTTTGCTGGATGTGGCGCGCCCCAAGGACAAAGTGACTGTTCCTGCGCGTGCGATCAACGCGGCGCAGGCAGAGCTCGGGGCGAACGTGCTGATTATGGATATTGAAGGGGGCGAATACGCGGTGATCAATGCGCTCGATCTGTCTTCAATTGATCGGATGATCATCGAATTCCACCCAGAACGCGTGCGCGATGCGCGTCATACCAACGCTTTGCAG
>CAZDXI010000200.1:5310-5851 GCA_964509095.1 uncultured Rhodobacterales bacterium | reverse complement strand
GGTGTGGTGCGGGTACGCCTGCCCGCAGACAGTGTGGACCGACTTGTTTATTCTGGTGGAGCGTTGGATCGAAGGCGACCGCAACGCGCGGGTGCGGTTGTGGAACGCTAGCTGGGACGTCAAGAAGTGGCGCCTGCGTCTGACAAAGTGGACCGTTTGGCTGCTGATCTCGGTCGCGACAGGCGGGGCGTGGGTGTTTTACTTCGCCGACGCGCCGACGCTGTTTCAGCAATTGCTGACCTTTTCGGCGCATCCGGTGGCCTATTCCACTATCGCGGTTCTGACCGCGACGACTTTCATCTTTGGCGGTTTCATGCGCGAACAGGTCTGCATCTATATGTGCCCATGGCCGCGCATTCAGGGCGCGATGATGGATGATGACACGCTGACAGTGGCCTATCGCGACTGGCGCGGCGAGCCACGGGGCAAGAAGAACGAGGCCTCCACGGGCGATTGCATCGATTGTATGGCTTGTGTGAATGTCTGCCCGATGGGCATCGATATCCGCGAGGGGCAGCAGATGGAGTGTATCACCTGCGCG
>CAZDXI010000200.1:0-5300 GCA_964509095.1 uncultured Rhodobacterales bacterium | reverse complement strand
TTGATGCCTGCGACGACGTGATGGGCAAGATCGGCAAGGAGCGCGGGTTGATTGATTACCTCGCCCTGTCTGATGAGCCGCGCGAACGCGAAGGCAAACCACCACGCCCCTATTGGCACCATGTGCTGCGCTTGCGCACTATGATCTATACCGCGCTCTGGGGTGCGATTGGACTGGGACTGGTTTGGGCGTTGTTCATTCGTGCAGACATCGAAATGACAGTGGCCCCGGTGCGCAATCCACAGTTTGTGACGCTGTCGGATGGCTCGATCCGCAACACCTATGATGTGCGCTTGCTGAATAAGCACGGGGATGATCGCCCGTTCCGCATCACGCTAAGCGGCGACCCGACCCTGCGCGTGCGGCTGGAAGGCACGCCCTATGGCACCGTCGATGTGCCCGCCAATGAAACCAAACTGCAACGCGTATACGTCATCGCGCCTGATGGCGCGCCTCCGTCGGAAGCACACCGAACCGAGTTCCGGTTCTGGGTCGAAGACATCGCCAACGGCGAACGCGCGCACAAGGACACCACATTCAACGGGAAGGGCAAATAGGATGGCACGCGAGATCAATGGATGGCACGTGTTGGCCATGTTTGTCTGCGGCTTTGGGATCATCATCGCGGTGAACCTGACGCTGGCATTCAATGCGGTGAAGACATTTCCGGGGTTGGAGGTGAAGAACTCTTACGTCGCCTCACAAAGCTTCGACGTGAACCGCGCGGCACAATTGGCGCTTGATTGGGATGTGGCGGCACGTGTGGAAAAGGGCGCGCTGTGGCTGACTGTTGAACGGGATGGAACGCCAGTTGAGGCGGAGATCGTGACCGCCACTTTCGGGCGCGCGACCAGCGTGCGAGATGATCAAACGCCGCAATTCACATGGACCGGAAAAGCCTTCGTCGCGCCGGTGGACATGTCGCCCGGCAATTGGAACCTGCGCCTTGAAGCGCGGGCCGAGGATGGCACATTGTTTCGCCAGCGCATCATCGTCGAGGTTGTGAAATGAGCACCGCCGCCGCCTGTCCGGCCTGTGCCATCGGCGATCTCGCCACCGAAATGGGGCGCGCGGATGCAGCGCACACACAGCGGGTGTTTTCGCTCCCCGCCATTCATTGTGCCGCATGTATCAGCGGGGTGGAAACCACGCTTGCGCGCATGGACGGTGTCAGCACGGCGCGCGTCAATTTTTCGCTGAAACGCGTCACGGTATTCGCGGACCCGAATGTGTCCGACGCAGCCGTGTTGGAACATCTGACCCGCGCCGGGTTCGAAGCGTACCCCTTGAACGCAGAGGCCTTGGAAAGCGACTTTGATGCTCGGGGGCGCGCGCTGTTGTGGCGGATTGGTTTGGCAGGGTTCGCGATAATGAACGTAATGCTGCTGTCCGTCGCGGTCTGGTCCGGGGCAGAGGATTCCACGCGCGATCTGTTCCACTGGATTTCTGGCGCCATTGCGATGCCGGTCACGGTGATTGCGGCGCAGCCGTTCTTTGCCTCCGCCTGGGCGGCGCTCAAGGGCGGACGCATGAACATGGACGTGCCAATCGCGCTGGCGGTTCTGCTGGCGGTTGGGATGAGCCTCTATGAAACCACACAAAGCGGGCATCACGCCTATTTCGATGCAGCGCTTGCACTGACTTTCTTCCTGTTGATCGGGCGGTATCTGGATCACCGGATGCGCCGCGCCGCGCGCTCTGCTGCAAAGGAGTTGACCGCTCTGGAACCGGCGCGGGTCAAGATCGACGCAGACGGTGTCCTGCGCGACGTGGCTCTCGCGGACGTACAAAGTGGCGATGTTCTGGTGATTGCCCCCGGTGGACGGCTGGCCGTAGATGGAGTGTTGATCGACGGAGACAGCCTGCTCGATCTCAGCTTCATCACGGGAGAGGCAGAGCCGGTGCGCGCGCGTCTTGGACAGGATATGGCTGCAGGCACGATTGCCCTGACCGGAGTGTTGCGCGTGCGGGCGACGACGGTTGGTGAAAACTCCACCCTCAGGCGGCTTGCATCCCTTGTGGAGGTCGCGGAAAGCGCACGCGGCAAGTACCGTAGCCTGTCGGACAAGGCCGCAGCAACCTATGCGCCGGGGGTGCATATTCTGTCGGCGCTGGCCTTTGTGGGCTGGATGTGGGCCACGAGCGATCTGCGCGCGGCGACCAATGTGGCCGTTGCTGTGCTGATTATCACATGCCCTTGCGCACTGGGCCTCGCGGTTCCTGCAGTGGCGACAAACGTGACCGCGCGGTTGTTCCGCAGAGGCGTTCTTTTGAAGAATGCCACCGCGCTGGAACGGTTGTCCGAAGTTGATACAGTCGTCTTCGACAAAACCGGCACGCTGACCCGCACAAGGTTCTCTCCCGAAGATGTGCCGATGATGGAACGCCCGGTGTTGAAGGCGTTGGCGCAAGCCTCTGATCATCCGTTATCTGTGGCTATCGCAGAAGCGCTAAGCGACGTTACCGCTGCCGGGGTTATGCAAATTCAAGAAGAGGCAGGGTTCGGTATGCGCGGGATTTTCGACGGCGATCTTGTCAGTCTCGGCGTCAGTTCGGGAGGCGACACAGAGTACCGCCGAGGCGACGCCGTATCAGTGCCGCTGCTCTTCCGCGAACGTCCTTTAGCAGGTACGCAAGATATGATCGCGACATTGAATAAAAACGGGTACCAGACAATCCTGCTCAGTGGCGATGGGGCGGAGCGTGTGAATATGCTCGCGTCCGATCTAGGGATTGAAGACGCGCGTGCTCAGGTTTCCCCTCAAGACAAGGCCGCGCTTGTGGCTAAACTTGCTGAGCAAGGGTGCCATGTGCTGATGGTTGGAGATGGCTTGAACGACACCGCCGCATTGGCTGGGGCGCATGCCTCCATCGCGCCTGCAAGTGCGTTGGAAGCCAGCCGAAATGCAGCGGATGCCGTGCTTCTGGGAGGCGATATCGCGTTGATCCCCGAGGTTCTGACAGAGGCGCGTGTGGCTAGTGGGCGCATGCGTCAGAACATCTGGTTGGCCGGGCTTTATAACCTGATCGCAGTCCCAGTGGCGATGATTGGCCTTGTGACCCCACTGATCGCAGCCATCGCCATGTCGGCCAGTTCGATTACAGTGATTGCAAATTCCATGCGGAAAGGACGTGCGTCATGAATGTACTTGTCTTCCTGATCCCTGTGTCCCTCACATTGGGAGGCCTCGCTTTCGCGGCATTCCTGTGGACGCTGAAATCGGATCAGTATTCCGATATCGAAGGCGACGCGCTGCGCATCCTTCAGGATGACGATGATCCTGTAAGTTGACGTAACCGTGATACGTCTTTGCCCGCACTTTTCTCTATGCTGGTTGCAAAACCAGATGAGGGACAAGGGTGATGAAGAAGTCTGCCAAAAAACCGGTGCGCAAGCCCCGCAAATCGAAAGCATCCGCGCAAGCGACGACAGAATCAACGGGCTTTGACCGTCGTAAGTTGCTGACCTATGGCATCGGCACCTTGGGCCTTGGTGCAGCAGGTTGGTTTGGCGTGTCCGCTGTTCAGGCGACTGCGCGCGAACAGGACCTCAGCCGGGTGGGGCAGGGCAAGCCCACTATCGTTCAAATCCACGACCCCACATGCCCCATGTGTACCCAGCTTCAACGAGAAACCCGCAAGGCTCTGAAATGTTTTGGGGAATGTGATCTGGTCTATCTGGTTGCCAATGTTCGTGGGGACGAAGGGCGCGCCTTTGCTGCGCGCTACAACGTGCCCCATGTGACCTTGTTGTTGTTTGATGGTGCGGGTGAATTGCAAAACACCATCCGTGGTGTTCAGGACAGTACGGACCTAAAAGCTCGGTTTGAGGCTCTTTCGGTCTGATGATGACTTTTGCAGGTTCGTGCCGACGATGCGAGGCCACCCATCAGGGTGGATGAGGAGAAGGTCAGTTCCCCGCGCTTTCCATCTTGCGGTTGGCGAGCACGTGTTCGAGCCAGCCAAGTTCCATTTCCGGAACGGAAGACAGGAGCAGATCGGTGTAATCATCAAAGGGCGGGGAGAGCACTTCGGACTTGGTGCCATAGCGCTGCACGCGGCCCTGATACATCACTGCGATGCTGTCACTGATCGCTTTGACCGTGGCAAGGTCGTGGGTGATGAACAGATAGGCGACATCTTCGATCTCCTGCAGCTTCAGCAGCAGTTTTAGGATCCCGTCCGCGACCAGTGGGTCGAGCGCGGAGGTCACCTCATCACAGATGATCAGTTTTGGCTTGGCAGCCAGCGCACGCGCGATGCAGACCCGTTGTTTTTGTCCGCCTGACAGCTCCGCCGGATAGCGGTCCTGAAAGCCTTCACCCAGTTCGATCTCGTCCAGCAGTTCTTGAATACGGCGCTGCTTTTCTGCCCCTTTCAGGCCGAAGTAGAACTCCAGCGGGCGCCCGATGATCGTGCCCACAGTCTGGCGCGGGTTCATGGCAACGTCGGCCATCTGGTAGATCATCTGCAATTCGCGCAGATCGTCGATGGGGCGGGAGGGCTGATCGGGCGTGAGTTCGCGGCCATCAAAAATGATCTTGCCTTCGCGCGGTGGCAAAAGACCAGTGATCACGCGAGCGAGGGTGGATTTCCCAGAGCCGGACTCCCCGACAACCGCAAGGGTTTGACCGGGATAGAGTTCCACGTTCACATTGTGCAGAACATCGAAACTGGTGCCCTTATAGCGCGCGGTGATGCCTTCGCAGCGCAACACAGGATCGCCCGCCGGTTTCTTTTCCGGATGATCAATGGAACGCACGGAGACCAGCGCCTTGGTGTAGTCTTCCTGCGGGTTGTTGATGATCTGATCGACGGGTCCGTATTCAACCGTTTCGCCCATGCGCAGCACCATGATGTCATCGCTCACCTGCGCCACAACGGCGAGGTCATGAGTGATGTAAAGGGCTGCGACGCCCGTGTCGCGGATGGCTTCCTTGATGGCGGCAAGCACGTCGATTTGTGTTGTCACGTCCAGCGCGGTGGTGGGTTCGTCAAACACCACGAGGTCGGGTTCGGGGCACCGCGCGAGCGCGGTCATGCAGCGTTGCAGCTGGCCACCGGAGACCTGATGCGGATAACGAAAGCCGATGTTTTCCGGGTCAGGCAGGCCGAGTTTGCGGTAGAGTTCTACGGCGCGGGCTTCGGCTTCTTTCTTGGTGAACTTGCCTTGCGTCACGGCGGCTTCGATCACCTGTTCGGTGATCTGTTTAGCTGGGTTGAAACTGGCAGCAGCGGATTGAGAGACATAGGTGACCTCAGCCCCGCGCAGTTTGCGGATGTCCGAAAGGCCGGCCTTC
>CAZDXI010000199.1:1795-5914 GCA_964509095.1 uncultured Rhodobacterales bacterium | reverse complement strand
GGCTCTCTACCGGTCTCGGGAAGGCGCCCGCACCTTTGGAACGCCTGGGCGCCATGACTGCGCCCTCCTGTCTGTCGTGTTAACCCTAACGTAACCGCGACATGAATTTCCGGCAAGACCTCGCGTGCGTCGTTCTGAGCATCTCGCGTGTCGAAAATCGGCGACGCGGCCCCATCTTGGTGATTTAGACAGGTCACACCAACGCATGAAGGAATCAGACATGCCGGACGTCACGATTGTATATTGGCGCGATATTCCAGCTCAGGTCATTGTCGGCAAAGGCCGTCGTGGCGCAAAACGGGTGCTGGAAGAACGCTTTGAACAGGCAATCGATCGGGCAGCAATGAAAGTGAATGCGAAGGACACCGATGCCTATCTGGCTGAATGGCGCAAGGCGGAGCCCTATCCGATGGATGGGGACCCGGCAGAGATCGCTGAAGCCGAAGGCACGCGCCTTGAAGCGGAATACGACACAGACCGCATCAAGGCGTTGATCGCAAACGATGGCTGGGCGTAAGCCCGGCCCCTTGGGGGAGGCCGTTTCCATGGTCCTGAGCCTGTTCAAGAATTCCGCCACAGAGGCAAAACCGACCGAGGTCAATCCAGAAGTCGAAGCCTTCCTGAAGGATTATTCGATTGAGGTGATGCCACGCACTGCCGAAAAGATCGACAATTTCCGCGATCTGCTGCCCGAAGGGACACGCGTCTATATAGCACATATCGAAGGCACCCCGATTGAGGACATGGTCGCCACGGCCAAACGCCTGAACGCCGACGGCTACCCGGTTATGCCCCACTTTCCTGCACGCATCATCAAAGACCGCGCCACACTGGCTTACCGGATTGAAGGTATCACCAAGCCTGAGTGCCGCACGATCTTCCTCGACTGGGCGCTGAGCCTGCCGGTGGAGCGCGATACCGCTCGGGCGATCCGCGGCCTGCTGGCACGCTATCAGGGCGAAGCAGATGTGAAACAAGCGCTGCTGCTCGCTGGGGGCGTCGATAAACCTTACGGGGATTTCGACAGCTCCATGGGTCTTCTCGAAACCGGGGAGTTCGACAAGGCCGGGTTCACGCGTCTGCACGTGGCAGGCCACCCCGAAGGCAATAAAGACATCGACCCGAGCGGTGGCCGCGCCAATGTGGACGCAGCCCTGCAATGGAAACAGAAGTTTTCCGACACCACCGACGCGGACATGGCCATCGCCACACAGTTCGCGTTTGAGGCCGGGCCAATCATCGAATGGGCTGACGGATTGAAGGCCGCTGGGATCGACCTGCCCATCCATATCGGTATTGCGGGTCCCGCCAAGCTGCAGACCCTGATCAAGTTTTCGATTGCCTGCGGTGTTGGAGCTTCCCTGCGCGTTCTGCAGAAACGCGCCAAGGACGTGACCAAGCTGCTCTTGCCGTTTGAACCCACCGACGTGATCGCAGACCTCGCCGCGCACAAAGCTAAGAACCCAGACTTCAACGTCACAAATGTGCATTTCTTCCCATTGGGCGGGATCAAAACCAACGCCAACTGGGCCATCGACAACGGGGGCAACTCTGGTGTTCCGGCAAATGTCCAAGGCTGACACACGACGGAATTCATAAAGAAGCTGAACAACTTTCACCCCGGATCACCTCGTAAACTGCGCGTTGATCCGGTAGGTGTCTGCTGCAACTTACAGTAGGCACCTGTCCCGGCAGGCCCGCCCTGCCCCAAGGAACAAAGGCACGGACATGACACAAACGATTGTCGAATCCAAAACCAAGACCGCGATTATTGGCTTTGACCAGCCGTTTTGCGTGATTGGCGAGCGGATCAACCCAACCGGGCGCAAGAAGCTGGCCGCCGAGCTGGAAGCCGGAGATTTTTCTACTGTTGAGAAGGACGCGCTTGCCCAAGTAGCGGCTGGTGCGACCGTGCTCGATGTAAATGCAGGCGTTGTCTACAACTCCAACCCCGATCCCAACATCACCGAACCTCCACTTATGAAGCAGGTGATCGAACTGGTTCAGAGTTTGGTGGATGTCCCGTTGTGTATCGACAGTTCTGTTCCCGGTGCTTTGGAAGCCGGGTTGGAGGTTTGCCAAGGGCGTCCTCTGCTGAACTCTGTCACAGGTGAAGAAGAACGCCTTGAGCAGATCCTGCCTTTGGTAAAGAAATATAACGTGCCGGTTGTTGCGATTTCCAACGACGACACAGGTATTTCTGAAGACCCTGATGTGCGCTTTGCGGTTGCCAAAAAGATTGTTGAGCATGCGGCAGACTACGGAATTCCTGCTCATGACATCGTTGTGGATCCGTTGGTAATGCCCATCGGTGCGATGGGGACTGCTGGCTTGCAAGTGTTCACTCTGGTGCGCAAGCTGCGGGAAGAACTCGGTGTGAATACCACGTGCGGTGCGTCAAACATCTCGTTTGGCCTGCCCAATCGGCACGGGATCAACAATGCATTCCTGCCCATGGCGATGGGTGCTGGCATGACATCGGCGATCATGAACCCGGTCGCCCTGCCCGTCCCAGCCTCTAAAATCGCCGAAAAGCGTGCTGCGGTCGAAGCTGCGGGCATTGTTCTGCCCGACGGAATGGATGACGAGGCGTTTTGCCAGTTGTTCGGCTTGGGATCGACCAAGCCGCGTCCCGGTAAAGAAATGGAAGCCATCCGCGCTGCCAACTTCCTGACGGACAACGATCCGCACGGAGGTGAGTGGATCAGATTCAACAAAGTTGATGATGGCAGCGGCACTGGCCGTGGTCGTGGTGGGCGGTCAGGTGGACGGCGTCGGCGCGCCTAAACCACTGCAGTTAAAAACATTTAGGGCCCGGCTTTCGCAACTGGGCCCTTTTTTGTGAAATCCCACAAACTGTAACCATCCATTAAGGGCCTTGCTCCTAAATACCGGAGCAAGTGAATCGATGGAGGACCAGTGATGGCATCTGCCTTAGCTCCCGGCGTGCGGTTATGAGCGGCGAAATCAAACTCCCTAAACGCGTTGATCTATCCTCAGCAATGAAACTGGTTTCCGATCTGAAATCGGCCGAAGGCGGTATCAAAGTTGACGTGTCAGATGTCGATCATCTGGGAACTTTGGGATTGCAGGCACTAATTGCAGCCGCCCGTCACGCAAAAGAAAACGGACACCGCTTTGAACTCGAAAACGTGCCGGAGCGTGTTTTGGGGCAAATGGAATTGATGGGCACCTCACCCGAGCATTTGATGGAAGGCTGCCCATGACACTGGAAGTTCTTGCCGTAGATGACAGCAAAACCATGCGCAATATGATCCGCATGGCCCTGAATACAGAAGACTTCGAAGTGCACACCGCAGATGACGGAGTGCACGGGCTCGAAGTTCTGGAAGGGCTTAGCCCAGACGCGATTATCACCGACATCAACATGCCACGCATGGATGGCTTTGGTTTCATCGATGCCGTGCGCGGACAGGACCGTCATCGCGCAACACCAATTTTGGTTCTGACGACTGAGAGCGCTCAGGAACTGAAAATGAAAGCGCGTGATGCAGGTGCCACGGGATGGATCGTGAAGCCATTTGATCCCACAAAACTGATCAAAGCCCTGAAGATGGTTGCGGGATAAAGAGGCGATAAGATGGCTAATGATACAGACCCAATGGCGGAAATCCGTGCGTCGTTCTTCATTGAATGTGAAGAACTCATGGAAGCGCTGCATGACGGACTGCAAATTCTTGACGATGGCGAAGGCGACGACGAAACGATCAACATCGTGTTCCGGGCCGTGCACTCTATCAAAGGCGGCGCTGGTGCATTTGGTCTTGAAGCTTTGGTGCGTTTTGCGCACCGGTTCGAAACCGCGATGGACGAAATCCGTGGTGGACGGCTGGAAGCAACGGACGATGCTCTAAAACTGTTCTTCCAGACAGCGGACCACCTGTCAGACTTAGTTCGTGTCAGTCGCGATGACGAAGAAATTCCACAAGACCGGTCGGACGAGTTGTTGGCGCAACTCGATGAATTCATCGGGAAAGACGCTCCGGAAGAAGAGGTCGAGGAAGAAATCGATTTCCAACCCGCAGGGCTGTCACTGGACCTGGGAATGGGCGGCGGCTTACCGGATATCGGCGGGTTGCCACCGCTGGATGCTGATGC
>CAZDXI010000199.1:0-1695 GCA_964509095.1 uncultured Rhodobacterales bacterium | reverse complement strand
ATGCTGTCACAAAGCCTGGAAGAAGCCGGATTGTCCCCGCACTCCGACGCAATGAATGGCCTTGAAGAATTTCAAAGGCTGACGCGGGACATTCAGGACAGTGTCATGATGATCCGCGCACAGCCCGTGAAATCGCTTTTCCAGCGGATGTCTCGAATTGTTCGCGAAGCATCATCCTCCGTCGGCAAAGATGTGCGCTTGATAACAGAAGGTGAAAATACGGAAGTCGACAAAACGGTTATCGAAAGGCTGGCAGATCCGCTGACGCACATGATCCGCAACGCAGTCGATCATGGCCTCGAAGACCCTGAAGATCGGGTAGCGGCAGGAAAATCCTCACAAGGCATCGTGCGCTTGTCTGCATCCCACAAGTCAGGTCGCGTCGTAATTGACGTGAGCGATGACGGTGGCGGCATTAACCGACCGAAAGTCTTCGAAATCGCTGTCTCCAAAGGCCTGATCTCTGAAGACGCTACTTTAAGTGATACAGAAATCGACAATTTGCTGTTTTTACCAGGTTTCTCGACAGCTTCCGAGGTCTCGGATCTGTCGGGTCGTGGCGTTGGAATGGACGTCGTTCGCACTGCGATTCAGGCTCTGGGTGGACGGATTACAATTTCCTCCGAACCAGGTTCCGGTACAACTTTTTCGATCTCCCTGCCACTCACTCTTGCCGTATTAGATGGAATGGTTGTGCAAGTCGCAGGAGAAACCCTCGTTGTCCCTTTAAATCTGGTCATAGAGACGCTGACCTTGAACGATCTCAATCTGGAACTTGTTAAACCCGGCGTGATGGCAATTCGTGTGCGCGGTTCCTTCGTTCCGGTTTACGATCTTGGGGTAGCGCTTGGGTATCGCGAGCCAATCGACGACGCGTCAAACTGTGTTGTCCTATTGATAGCGCATGAAGATGGTCAAAGGTCAGCGATTATGATCGACGACATTCGTGATCAACGCCAGGTCGTTATCAAAGGGCTTGACGACAGCTTCTATCGTTCTCCGGGCATAGCAGCAGCAACTATTCTCGGCGATGGTCAGATCGCTTTGATCTTAGATCCAACCGATATTATTTCACATATGGGCAGTGCTGCTGCGCCGCAAGCCTCCGCCTCGTCTATGGGAGTCGCAATATGACACAACAAGATTCAGAGTCTCAGGAACTTCTGACATTCAAATTGGGTAACCAAGAATACGCGCTTGATATAATGTCGGTGCGAGAAATTCGCGGTTGGACAAACACAACGCCTATGCCACATGCACCAATTTTTATGCGCGGTGTAATCAACCTCCGAGGTACAGTGCTGCCCGTTATGGACTTAGCAGCCCGTCTTGGCTTACCCCCAATCGAAACAACCGAACGGAATGTAATCATCGTTGTGAAATGCAACGACGTTATGACAGGACTTTTGGTAGATGCGGTTTCTGACATCATCGCGCTGACAAAAGAAGACACGCAACCGCCGCCGGACTCTGGATCCGAAACAGGCGCTAGTACCATAAAAGCACTAAGCTTAATCAATGAACGGATGATCCGCATCCTTGAATTGGACAATGTCGTTTCTAAGCCGGAAAACGTTGCGGCGTGAACAATCCGATGCAGGAAAATCATAGCTCATTGGTTCCAGGCTTCGAGACGCTGTCACAATTGGCCTACGAACAGGCAGGCATTGTACTAACTCCGAAGAAAGCAAAAAT
>CAZDXI010000198.1:0-5915 GCA_964509095.1 uncultured Rhodobacterales bacterium | reverse complement strand
ATGTCAAAATCGACCAGACGGGGATTACGCTAATCACGCCGCGCACGGATATGGGTCAAGGGGCGTATTCCATTCAAGCGGCTTTGATTGCCGAAGAACTGGATGTGGAACTGGACCAAGTGCGCGTCGATCCCGGTCCTCCTGCGCCCGCGTATTACAACACCGCGCTGGCCGAAGAATCCGCGCCATTCCCCTCGACAGATTCTGGCATGACTGCCGAATCCATGCGCACGATGATGGACGTGTTGATGAAATTCCTCGGCATGCAGGTCACGGGTGGCTCTACCACGGTGCCTGACGGGTTTGAGAAACTGCGCATGGCGGGGGCCGTCGCGCGTGAGACCTTGAAGGCCGCTGCGGCACAATCTACCGGCGCGTCGCTGGCCAACATGAAGACAGAGGCCGGTGCGGTGGTGCTGCCCAATGGGGATCGGTTGAGTTATCAGGACCTCGCGCCGATTGCGGCGTCCATGGACCCCGTCACCGATGTGGAGCTTCGCGACCCCGCGCAGTGGCGCATGCTGGGTCAACCAATGCAACGGCTTGATATCGCGTCTAAATCCACCGGAACACTGGACTATGGCATCGACCGCCGGAAGGAAGGGATGCTGTTTGCGACGGTGAAACTGAACCCCGCCAATGGCGGTGCGATGAACAGCTTTGACGCCTCGGCCGCTGAAGCAATGCCCGGCGTGAAAAAGATCGTTCCTGTCAAAAACGGTGTGGCCGTCGTCGCCGACAACACGTGGCGTGCGATACAAGCGGCCAACGCGATTGAATTTGACTGGGGAGCGTCGCCTTACCCCGAAGAGATGGAGGCGCATTGGCAGACACTGTCGGACAGCTTTACGGACGACAATCAGGATTCGCGCTTGCGCGATGATGGCGACGTGGATGGTGCGCTGGCCTCTGGTGACGTAATTGAAGCAGAATATCGTGCGCCGTATCTGGCCCATGCGCCGCTGGAGCCGATCTCCTGTATGGCTCTGATGGGCGAAGACCGCATCGATGTGTGGACTGGCAACCAGATCCCGCGCTTCACGCAATCCTCTGTGGCCAAGATAACGGGTCTCGACACCGATCAGGTGCATGTGCATGTGGAATATTGCGGCGGCTCTTTCGGGCATCGGCTGGAAGATGAGGTCGTCAAACAAGCGGTTGACGTCGCAATGGCCATGCCGGGAACGCCGATCCTTCTGACGTATTCGCGGGAAGAAGACATGATCCATGACTTCCCGCGCCAGATCGCTATGGGCCGCATGCGCGGACGCGTGACTGATGGTAAGGTCACGGCTCTTGATCTTGGTATTGCGATGCCGTCGGTTATTGCCAGCCAGCTTGGTCGCCAGACTGGCCCGATTCCGGGTCCCGATACGCAGATCGTGGCAGGCGCGTGGGAACAGCCCTACAAGATCCCGGCTTACCGCGTGACGGGATACCGTGCACCGGAACTGGCTCCGCTGTCATCCTGGCGCTCTGTTGGAGCGTCCACAAACGGTTTCTTTCATGATTGCGCGCTGGATGAGTTGATCCATGCTGCGGGCGCCGATCCGATGGAGGAACGCATCCGTCTGATGTGGCACGATGACTCGCGCCGCACGCTGGAGACGGTTGCGGAGATGTGCAACTGGGGTGAGACGCTGCCGGAAGGTACTGGACGAGGCGTAGCCTTCGTGATGTCCTTTGGTGTGCCGGTGGCCGAAGTGGTGGAAGTCACCAATACGCCCGACGGCATTCGCATCAACAAGGTCTGGGTCGCCGCCGAAGTGGGCCGTGTTCTGGACCCTGTGAACTTCGAAAACCTCGTACAAGGAGGCGTTGTCTGGGGGCTGGGTCATGCGATGAATTGCGAGATCACCTATTCCGGCGGCGTTGCAGAGCAGGACAATTACTATGCCTATGAGGGCATGCGCCTGCACCAATGCCCCGAAATACACGTAAAAGCGCTTGAAAACGCAGACAAAATCCGCGGCATCGGCGAACCGCCGGTCCCACCGGCAGCACCTGCTTTGGCCAATGCGATCTTTGCTGCGACAGGCCAGCGCCTTCGGGAAATGCCATTCAACAAGTTCGTGGATTTCGTATGATTTGGCGCATCGCACTGCTCATCCTGCCCTTGCAGGCAGGCCTCGCCATGGCAGAAAGTGTCGATCTGACACCTCCTGCGTCTGTCACAGCCGAGGAAGGTGCGGCAGCGTGGGCACGGATCTATGAAGTCGTTTCCCATCCACGATGTTCAAACTGTCATGTCGGCGAAAGTGACCGTCCCATGTGGTCCGGGCCAAGCTATGGCACGGCCCGCCCGCACGGGATGAACATTCGCGCCGGAGACAGTCGGATCGGTGTGGAGTACATCCCTTGCGCCACCTGCCATGTGAACAATGACGTGACAGGCAGCGGTAATGCCCCGGCACATAACGCGCCACGCGTGGCTGCCGCATGGCAATTGGCACCAGTGGAAGCCGATTGGTTCGGCAAAGACGCAGCGACAATATGTGCGCAACTGCGGGACCCGGACCAGAATGGCGGGCGTGATATGACCGATCTCGCGGCCCATCTTGATCACGACGTGATCCTGCATTGGGCTTGGAATCCGGGCGGCACACGAGAACCCGCCCCTTATTCATTGCAAGAACATGTCACAGATATCCTGACCTGGGGTGTTGCCGGATTCCCTTGCCCGCAAGACTGATCCACCGGCCTTTCTTTTGACCCAGTTTTGCGCCATGACGTAGGCATGCGTAAAACTGCTCTTGTCACAGGCTCTGCCGGGTTCATTGGCTACTTCACAACGCGTGCTCTGCTGGATGCAGGTTGGCATGTGGTTGGGTTGGATTCGCTCAACGACTACTATGATGTCACCCTCAAGCAGCGTCGTCATAGGATGCTGACATCGGATGCAAACTTCACAGAGATCATCGGGTCCCTTGAAACTCCAGAGTTGCTGGCGGGGCTCTTTGCCGAACACCGGTTTGATTTGGTCATCCACCTCGCTGCGCAGGCCGGGGTGCGGTACTCGATTGAAAATCCAAGCGTTTATGTACAGTCTAACCTTGTCGGCACAGCCGAGCTTCTGGAAGCCGCTCGTGCCCACCCGCCGCACCATATGATGCTGGCGTCCACCTCATCTGCATATGGCGCCAATACCCAGATGCCGTATCGTGAAACGGACAAAGTCGATACTCAGATGTCATTTTACGCCGCAACGAAGAAAGCGACCGAAGCGCTCGCCCATTCCTATGCGCATCTTTACGATCTGCCGATCACGATGTTCCGGTTCTTCACCGTCTATGGCCCATGGGGTCGCCCGGATATGGCGCATTTCAAGTTCACGCGCGCGATCCTGAACGGCGAACCAATTGACGTTTACAACAACGGAGAGATGCAGCGCGACTTCACGTATATTGATGATCTTGTGGCCTCGGTGCTCGCCCTCGCGGATGCTGTTCCAGAACGCGGCAAGCCTGTGGACGGCGATAGCCTGTCCGACGTGGCACCCTTCCGCGTAGTGAACATCGGCAACGGATCGCCCGTCAAACTGATGGACTACATCGCTGCGATTGAGGCTGCTTGTGGGACCGCCGCACAGAAGAACTTCTTGCCGATGCAGCCGGGTGATGTGCCCGCAACCTGGGCCGATGTCTCTTTGCTCACCACATTGACCGGTGCGCGGCCAGTGACCCCTGTGACAACCGGCATCGCCAAGTTCGTCGCTTGGTACCGCGACTACTATAACGTCTGATCCCCGGCTTCATCTTGCCAGATAAATCCCCGCCGGAGGCAATCCCGCCCCTTCCAAGCATTGCCACCAACAGGTACATCGGAGCCGACTCAACCAAAGAGACCTGCCATGCCCTTTGACCGTTCCATCAAGATCGCTCCGTCCATTCTCGCCTCCGACTTTGCCAATTTCGGCGCGGAATGCGCAGCCGTAGAGGCTCAGGGTGCAGACTGGATCCATGTCGATGTGATGGACGGGCATTTTGTGCCCAACATTACCTTCGGTCCAGCGACTTGCGCGGCGATCCGTCCCCATATCAAAGGTGTGATGGACGTGCATCTGATGATTGCCCCCGTCGATCCTTACATCGAAGACTTCGCGAAAGCAGGCTGCGATATCCTGACCGCGCATGTGGAAGCTGGTCCCCACATCCACCGTACCCTTCAGGCCATTCGTGGAGCCGGTATGCGCCCCGGTGTGGCGTTGAACCCGGGCACGCCAGCAGAGGCCGTCGAACAGGTGCTTGACCTTGTGGACCTTGTCTGTGTGATGACGGTCAACCCCGGCTTTGGTGGTCAGAAGTTCATCGATATGTCACGCAAGATCAAACAATTCCGCTCCATGATCGGAGATCGCGACATCCACATCGAAATCGACGGTGGCGTTGATCCAAAAACAGCGCCACTGGTCGCGCAAGCCGGTGCGGATGTGCTCGTCGCCGGGTCGGCGGTGTTCAAAGGTGGGTCTGTCAGCAACCCTGAACCTTATGGCGAAAACATCCGCAATATCCGTGATGCAGCGACAGGAACTTGGGTTTAACGCGCCAAAAGCCGCGCAAAAGGTGCCAGTTTTCTGGAATACAACCACGTCCCGCCAAGTTTGCGTGCCCGCGCTCCAGACCCCAGTTTGAAGCGCGCCAGCCCCGGAGCGTTGATCGTATCCAGCGTGCCAAGTTCCAGCATATCGACGCCCTGATCCACGAACCATTCCGTGGCTTTGTTCAAAAGCAGGTTATGAGCGTTCAGCTTTCGCCCATTGTTGGATGTGTGCGCGATCTGATAGGTGGCTGTGTTGCCATGGCGCAGGAATAGCATCGCTGCGACCACCGTACCGCGATGCAAGGCACTGAACACTTGTGTTTGTCCGGGATTAGCTTGTGCATAGGCCGTCACAAACGCTGTTGGCAGCCCGCGATACTTGCGCGCAGAGCGTTGCTTGTGCTCTGCCTCCAGCAACCAATGAGAACTGCTGTGATCCATTTCCGCTTGCGCGATCTTGAGCCCCGCATCTTCCGCGCGTGCCAACCGATTGCGCCACTTCTGATGCATGCGTGCACGGCGGTCTTCGGCTCGTCCACTCAGATCAAGCTGCGCGATGCTTGCCGCACTCATCACTTTGACAAACCCGGCCTTTCGCAGATCATGTCCCAACATCCCATCCACGTTGACCAGAACAGGATGCCTCAAACCTTGTAGCTTTTGCGCCAAAACCTGCGCATCCGGAACCCCGGTCCATAGCGGTCCACGCGAAATCAGCCCAACCCAACCCAAAACTGGCAACCAGCGCGACTGCATCAAAGCATGACCGATCCGCATACCCTGTTCAGCAAACCCCAGTTCTTCCACCGTCAGGCCCATCAATGCGGCCGTGCGCGCATAGGCAGGAGATTGCATCAAGGGAACAACGGACTGGGGAGGAACTGCATCAAACATGTCTCAAATTAAGCTGACATAAACTAACCCGGCGTTAATTGCGCGCCATGAAACGGAAGAAAACAGTGATGGGTGTGTACGCTGCCCCCGCGCGTCCGACCTTTGCAGCGGCACTGATGGTCGCGATCATTCTCAGCTTGCCATTTGCTGCGCTCGCCGTGATCGAGTTTACGATCTTTTGATCACAACTGATCCGCGAAGGCGTGCTTTAGCTTGTGCTTCAGGATCTTACCGGTGGGTGCTGCGGGCAATGTCTCTGCCATCACAATCCGCCAGGGACGTTTGTAACCGGTCAATCTGGTGCGCACCCAGTCACGCAGATCGGCGTCAGTCGGCGCGTCATCCAGCGCTATCTGACAAAACGCCAGAACCTTTTCATCACCATCCACCATGTGCCCAACCACAGCGGCCTGAATAACTTGCGGATGATCGCTGAGAACCCCTTCGACCTCCGGCGGATACACGTTGAAACCGCCGTGGAT
>CAZDXI010000197.1:0-5955 GCA_964509095.1 uncultured Rhodobacterales bacterium | reverse complement strand
TTTTCCATCATCTCGCGTAGCACGTAGTTCCGGCGCGCGACTGCTCGGTCATAGTTGCGCACCGGGTGCAGACCGCGCCCCGGCGATTTCGGCAAAGCAGCAAGATAGGCGGCTTCAGCCGGGCTGAGTTCAGTCAGGGATTTGTTGAAGTAGCTTTGCGCGGCCGCCGCAACTCCGAAACTGCGCTGGCCCAGATCGATTTCATTCAAATAGAGTTCAAGGATTTTGTCTTTACTCAGCGTGCCTTCGATACGTGCAGCAAGGATGATCTCCTTGATCTTGCGTTCAATCTGGCGATCTCCGGACAGCAGGAAGTTCTTGGCCACCTGTTGAGTGATCGTCGAGGCGCCGCGAATATCCTGCCCGCGCGAGCGCACAGCTTCGACCAAGGCCGCCGCGATCCCGCGCAGATCATAGCCTTCGTGAGTATAGAAATTCTTGTCTTCCGCAGAGACAAACGCTTGTTTAACCAGATCGGGCACCGTTTCAATCGGCGCGAACAGCCTGCGTTCGCGCGCGAATTCGTCAATGAGGTCACCTCGACCGGAATAAATCCGGCTGATTGTAGGCGGCGTATACTGCGCGAGGCTTTCGTGGCTCGGCAGATCGCGCCCATAGATGTAGAAGATCGCGCTGAGCCCCAGCGCGGCCATCACCAAACCCATGGTGATCATCGTAAAAATGCCGCCGAAAAACGACAGGATGAAACGAAACATAACGACTCGCGGTCTATTGCTGCTCTTGTGGGTACATCTTACGCGTCTGTGCAGGCAGGGTCAAAACACGAAGCCGCGTATTACTGCCGAACCAGTTGCGACCTAGCGGCATCCCCGTCCCGCCAGTTCAGGATGGCTTGCGCAAGCGCAACGGTCATGCGTTGACGCCACTCCTTATTGGCGAGGTTCTTGCGGTCTCTTTCGTCAGACAGGAACCCAAGTTCTACAAGGACGCTCGGAATATCTGCGGATTTCAGCACGGAAAATCCTGCCTTGCGCCACGGTTTGCGGTTCATGGGGCCGCCAGCTGCATCCATTGCCGTGATGACATCCTTGGCCAAAGCAACTGATCGCGGCTCTGTTTCCTGCCGCGCTAAATCAAGCAACACGCTGGTGACCTGATCATCTGCTCCGGTCAGGTCTACGCCCGCCAGAATATCGGATCGGTTGTGCCGTGCTGCGAGCAACGCGGACGCCTCATCTGATGCCTTGTCAGACAGCGTATAAACCGTCGCGCCGCTTGCCCCGCCCTGACTAAGCGCGTCCGCGTGCAATGAAATGAACAGCGACCCTTCGGCCTGATGCGCAATCGCTGTGCGGGCTTCAAGGCTGACAAAGGCATCGCGCTCTCGTGTCATGACAACGTTGACGCCCTCGCGCCGCAACTGCTCGCGTAACTTCAACGCAACTTCTAGAACCAACTGCTTTTCGACCAATCCATCCCGCTCGGCTCCGGGATCAATCCCGCCGTGGCCCGGGTCCAGAACGACTGTGAACTGCCCCGGCTTGACCTGCTCTGGTGTGACTGCGGCCTGTTCCGGCAGCCACGTACTTCCTTCGGGCACGCCAGCATCATCTGAGAACGCACTGGCTGTTACGCGCGACATGGCAATGGTCAAAAGAGCAGACCCATCCGCAGGGTCGATCTTCATGGCGACATCCTGCGGCAGCATCGGTTCGCGCAAATCGGCGACAAGCCGTGACCAACCGGGGCGGTATGCACCAAACCGGACGTTTTGAATGCGCCCCGGCGCAGACAGGAGGTCTGCGGTCCGAACGCCCGAAAAATCGACTTCCGAAAAATCCACGACCAAGCGAGCTGGCGCATCCAATGTAAACACCCGAAACGGCACGCCCTGTGCCAACCCAAGTGTCACTTCAGCCCCCCCGCTTGTGTCACGGACGTCGCTGTTTTGTGGCACTAGACGTGCGAGCCCGGTCAACGACTGGGCGGCCGCACAGCTCAGCCAAGCCAAAAGCACACATATTGCTAAAACGATCCTGCTCATCGCCCCGCCTGTTTTTTTTGACACCTTACGGCAAACACAAGCTGAAGGGAATCCCCTCAGCCCACCAATTCCCCAAAAACGCGCCCGGTGGTTTGGAGGACCTGCCCACCAAGCGGCGTGCGCGCCCGCACAAACAAAATCATGTGCGCGACAGCGCTCCTTTAGGCAGACAGCCGCGCGGCCATGAAGTGCGACAGACGCGCCAGACCTTCGACGATGTCGTCTGTACTGCGTGCATAGGAAAACCGCAGGAACTGCCCGCCTCGGTCAGGATCAAAGTCGAGCCCGGGCGTCACAGCCACGCCAGCCTGATCCAAAATCAGCCCCGCAAATTCCAACGCATCATCGGTAAACCGTGACACGTCAGCATAAACATAGAAAGCACCATCCGGAGGCGCGATCTGATCAAACCCGGCCTTGGCCAGACCGTCGATCATCAAGGCGCGGTTCTTGCGATAGACGTTCAGATTTCCCTGCAATTCGTCTTTGCAATCCAACGCCGTAAGGGCTGCGACCTGCGCAACATGGGGCGGGCAAATGAACAGGTTCTGCGCCAGACGTTCTACAATGCGCACGTGATCGTCTGGCACAACCATCCAACCCACCCGCCAGCCGGTCATGGAAAAATACTTGGAAAACGAATTGATGACATAGGCCTCATCCGAAATTTCCAGCGCACTGACTGCCTTCTGATCGTATTCAATACCGTGATAAATCTCGTCCGAAATGAACGCCGCGCCCTCGCGCTCTGCGGCTTGCATAATCGCGCCAAGCTGGTTCCGGTCCAGCATTGTTCCAGTCGGATTGGCCGGGGATGCCATCATCAAGCCATCCAAGCTCTGCCCTTGAAGGTCGGCCCCAACAAGTTGGTATCCATTGTCAGGCGACGCTGGGATCACCACGGGTTCCAAGCCTACTGCTTTCAGGATTTGCCGATAGGACGGGTACCCGGGCGCACCAATACCCACACGATCCCCGTTGTCGAACAACGCCGTGAAGGCCAACAAGAACGCCCCAGAAGAGCCGGGCGTCACAATCACACGTGCCGGATCAAGGTCTACGCCGTACCATTCGCCGTACATTTTCGCGATGCGCGCGCGTAATTCCGGCAAGCCCAGCGCAACCGTGTAGCCCAGCGGATTGTCGCGCATGGCCCGCTCTACCGCATCGAGTGCCGCAGCCGGAGCACCCGTGCCCGGCTGGCCCACTTCCATATGGATGATTTCGCGCCCGGCTTCCTCGGCGCGCCGTGCTTGCTCCATGACATCCATCACAATGAAGGGAGCAACATCGCCTCGTTGAGATTTGCGCATTGAAAAGCCCTCTCGGCTGGGTCACGATTTGACTATGGGCTTACATACGCAAACCTCACTGACGTCAATCTTGCGCCTTGCCGTTTTGACGGTTCTGCTGGTGTTACTGGCTTTGCCGGTGCGCGCAGTCACACTTTTGCGGGATGCCGACCTTGAACACGGGTTAAAGCAGATTGCCGCCCCTGTGCTGCGTGCGGCAGGTCTTAGCCCCAACCGGGTCAAGATCTTGGTGGTCGAGGACGGCACCCTGAATGCGTTCGTGGTGTCGCAAGATGCGATCTTCATTCATTCCGGTCTGATCGGAAAGCTGAACTCGGCACAAGCGTTGCAAGGCGTGATCGCCCATGAAGCCGCTCATATTGCCAACGGGCATCTCACGCGTCGCTTGACTAATCTGGCAACAGCGCGCCGCGTGGCTGGATTGGGCGTTGCGCTGGCTGCTGTCGCTGCTGCGGCGGGAGGCGAAAAAGCCTCGGGCGCGATTGCTGTTGGTGTTGCGAGTTCCGCGCAAAGATCGTTTCTGAAACACACCCGCGCCGAAGAATCCTCTGCCGATCAATCCGCTATTCGGTACTTGCGGAGTGCCGGCATTGATCCAAACGGGCTGGTTGAGGTGCTGGATATCTTTCGTGGACAAGAAGTCTTGGCAGAACGCCGGCAAGACCCATATGCTCGCACACACCCCCTGTCCCGAGATCGCGTGCGCAATGCTAAAGCGGCAGCTGGGGCAGCAAATCGCACTGAACCCAACGCGACTGCCGCATATTGGTTTGCCCGCGTCAAAGGCAAGTTAACCGCCTATACGCGCGGACCAAAATGGACCCTGCGCCGTGCCGGAGAGTCCGGTTATGGTGATGTGAAAGCCATCCGAACCGCTGTCGCGCATATGCGCCAGTCCCAAACAAATAAGGCGCTGCGGGCCATCGATGCTGCCATCGCCGCCCGCCCAAAGGACCCGTTTTTGCGCGACCTCAAGGGTGAAATCCTGATGAAGAGCCGCAACTTCAAAGCAGCCTCGGCTTCTTATGGGCAGGGCGTAAAACTGGCTCCGCGCGATCCGCTGATCCTGTCGGGTTATGGCCGCGCATTGCTTGCTACTGGACAAACGAAACAAGCCTTGGGCGTTCTCGAAAAATCCCGGGGCATTGATTACCGCGACGGTCATATGTTGCGCGATCTGGCGCAGGCCTATGCGAGTTCTGGTCAACCCGGTATGGCCTCACTTGTCACCGCCGAACGATATGCCCTGCGCGGTGATCTGAACACTGCCGGAACCCATGCGAAACGCGCCTCCGACTTGCTTGCGACGGGCTCCGGCCCTTGGCAACGGGCGCAGGATGTGTTGAGTGCCTCAAAACGATTTGCCAAGAAAAGGAACCGCTGATGACCCGCGCCTTTCTGACTGCCGCCGCCTTCTGCCTTGCCATGCCCGCCGCAGCGTTCGATCTGGACGCCATGTCGGCAGACGAAAAAGAGGCGTTTGGCGACGCGGTCCGTGAATACTTAATGGAAAATCCGCAAGTCATCATGGAGGCCGTGCAGGTTCTGGAACAACGTCAGGCGGCAGCACAGGAACAGGCGGACCTGTCCCTTGTTTCGGACAACAAAGACGCCCTGTTCAATGACGGGTTTTCCTTTGTCGGCGGCAATCCCGATGGCGACATAACATTGGTCGAGTTTCTTGATTACCGCTGCGGCTATTGCCGTCGGGCGCATCCAGAGGTCGCCAAGCTTCTGGAATCCGATGGAAACATCCGGTTGATCGTAAAAGAACTTCCAATTTTGGGTGATCAATCCGTGCTGGCGTCCCGCTTTGCCATCGCAACCAAGCAAGTCGCGGGCGGTGAGGCATATAAAGCGATGTCTGACGCGCTGATGGATTTTTCGGGCGAAATCACTGTGCCCGCGCTGAGCCGTCTTGCCAGCACTCTCGGATTTGATGCGGACGCGATTGCCAAGGCAATGAACAGCGATGCAGTGACCGAAGAAATCTCCAAAACCCGCGCACTGGCGCAGGCAATGCAGATCAACGGCACGCCGACATTTGTGATGCAGGACGAGCTGATCCGCGGCTATGTGCCGTTCGATCAGATGGAGATCATCGTCGACGAAAAGCGCGGCTGACGGATTACTCCGCTGCCCGTTCCGATGCGGCGGCCTCGGCGTCAATCTCGGCGGCTTTTGTTTCCACTTGCTCAACAATGTGGTCGATCATCTGATCATTGTTGAGCTTGTGGCTCTGCTTACCCGCCAGATACACCATACCGTGACCTGATCCACCGCCGGTAAATCCGACATCAGTCATCAACGCCTCGCCCGGGCCATTCACAACGCAGCCGATGATGCTAAGGCTCATGGGCGTCTTGATGTGTTCCAGACGTTTTTCCAGCGCTTCTACGGTTTTGATTACGTCAAACCCCTGCCGCGCGCAGGACGGGCAAGAAATGATGTTCACGCCCCGATGGCGCAGGCCGAGCGATTTGAGGATTTCATATCCGACTTTGACCTCTTCCACCGGATCGGCCGAGAGGGAGACGCGGATCGTATCGCCAATCCCCATCCACAGAAGATTGCCCAGACCAATCGCGCTTTTGATGGTGCCAGAGACCAGCCCGCCCGCTTCAGTGATCCCAAGAT
>CAZDXI010000196.1:0-6008 GCA_964509095.1 uncultured Rhodobacterales bacterium | reverse complement strand
CGCAGGCATGGCCGGGGCCACGGCACCTTCGACAGTCGCAGGCGCCGTGTTGCAAGCGGTCGCGGAATGTCTGGCCGGGCTGGTCTATGTGAACGCGATCAAACCGGGACACCCGGCGATCTTTGGCACGTGGCCCTTTGGACTGGATTTGCGCACTGGGGCGATGTCCATCGGCTCGGGCGAGCAGGCCCTTCTGACATCCGCCTGCGCGCAGATGCACCAATTCTATGGTCTGCCCGGCGGTGCTGCGGCGGGCGCATCGGATTCCAAACTGCCGGACATGCAGGCGGGGTGGGAGCAGATGTGCTCCAACGTGATGGCCGGGCTTGCGGGCGTGAACATGGTCTATGAGGCCGCCGGAATGCACGCGTCATTGTTGGGGTTCTGTCATGAAAGCCTGATCCTTGCCGATGACATCATCGGGCAGGCGCAACGCTGCGTACGCGGGATTGAGGTCAATGAGGACACACTGGCGCTGGAGCAAATCCGCGAGGTCTGTATCGGCGGGCCGGGGCATTATCTGGGCACAGAACAGACACTGAGCCGGATGCAGACAGACCACGTCTATCCGGTGTTCGGGGACCGCACGAGCCCCAAGGAATGGGCCGAGAAAGACAAACCGGACCTGATCGAAAAGGCCACAGCGCGCAAGCACGAGCTGCTCACCGCGCCCTCTCGCGCGCGTCTCGCGCCGGATCTGGACGCGGCGATACGGGCGAGTTTCAACATTCACTTGGGCTGAACTTTTTGCCTTCGCACCCACGTCTGCTAGGTGCGAGGGCAACAAGGGAGAGCACAGATGTTCATAAATGTTAACGGAGCAAGACTGTTTTTCGACACGGTCGGCCCGAAGTTGAGACCCGAAGGCGCAGTCATGCGGGAGTGTCCCACCCTTCTCGTCCTGCATGGGGGCCCGGGATACGATCATTCCACACTCCGCCCCTATTTCGACCGCTTCGCGGATGCCTTTCAGGTGGTGTATCTGGATCATCGGGGCTGCGGACGCTCCGGCGGGGACGAAAGCGGCTGGCATCTGGATCAATGGGCCGACGACATCGCAACCTTCTGCGCCACGCTGGGCCTCGAAAAACCTATGGTGTTTGGTCAATCCTTTGGCGGTATGGTCGCAATCCATTATGCCACGCGTCACCCGGACGGGCCGAGCAAGGCTATCTTTTCCTCAACTGCGGCAAAGTTCCTGCTAGAGGATACGGTCTCCATGATCCGGGATCTGGGCGGGGATGCTGCGGCTGAGGCTGCGCAGGCGTTCTTTAGTGCGCCAAGTGCAGATGGGTTTGATCGGTACATGCAGCTGTGCGGCCCGCTTTACAGCCAGACGGAACCAGACCCCGAAGACGACTACAAAGCCCGCGCGATCCAGCGCCCGGAGGTCGCTCTGCACTTCTTCAGTGACGGAATGAAGCGTATGGACATGCGCCCGGCCCTTGCAGGTCTGACTTGCCCGGCTCTGGTATTGGGAGGAGCATTGGACCCGGTCACGCCACCCAGCTGTTCGCATGACATCGCCGAGGCAATCGGTGACAAAGCCGTGCTGAACATATTTGACGGGTGCGGGCATGGCGTGCACCGCGATGAGCCGGACAAGGCAGAAGCTGTCATGCGTGAGTTCCTGACAGCGTCCTGATCAGCGACGTCTGCGCGCCACTGTGGCGACACTGCGCGACCCGAAACCCGGGGGAAGGTCGGATCGCGCAACACCTTGTCTGAATAGTATGGGTACTTCAGATCAAAGTGCGGTGAGCCGCTTAGCCCTCATTTGGGGCTGTTGGCATAACGCCGGCTTCTTCGGCCGCGGTGACTTCGGCCTCATCCAGTGCACCATCAGCATTCGTGTCCATGGCCGAGAACGTGTCCTGCGACACGTCCGGATAGACCGCCTGCACTTCGTCGATGGTCAGCACCCCGTTGCCATCAACATCAATGGCAGCGGCGTTATCGCTCATGGCGAAGGCCGTTCCCGTCAACATCACAGCAAAGAAGGACGCGTAAGTGGTGGTCTTGGTCATCGGTATCTCCTGTTTACAGGTTGAAGTCTGACAGTCGCCCATTGTGGCGGCTCTCAGGATGTCAGACGTCTGAAACCCGGTTTGCGTCCCGTCGATTTCTCAAACGGCGACGCCCTGCCGGTTCTGCGACCACGGGCTGGCGAAGCGTCGCCGAAAAAGCGCGGGAAGCTGCCATCGGCGGATTTACCCGGACTGGAAGACCGGCAGGCGCGACCACATGCTTGAAGGACACCCATCATTCCTTGGGAGAGGAGGACCCCGATATGTCGACCCTGACCGCTGAGAGAGACCTGACCTGCCTGCTGCCAAAACTGCAATCACGCGCCCGGCGCCTGACCGGAGATACCGACGTCGCACAGGATCTGGCACAGGATGCCGTGCTGAAATTGATCCAGGCCGAACGCACCGGCGCCAAGATCGAAGACCCCGAAGCCTATGCCATGACAACACTCCGCCATCTGGTGGCCTCCCGTTGGAGAAGCCGGGTCACGTCAGAGCCACTGGAAGATACCGACGCCACAACCGCCCCTGTCGCTCAGGTCCGCCTGAGCCTTGAGCGCACACGGGACGCGATTGACCGGTTGCCCGACGAACAGGCGATTTTGATGCGCTGCGTGGCTGGCGGAGAGACCAGCCCCGCAGAACTCGCCCAGCGCATGGGGCTGCCCAAAGGCACAGTCATGTCACGCCTGTCCCGCGCCCGCGCACGGCTACGCGAAGACCTCGACCTGCCCGCCGATAACCCCGTGTCAGGGTTGTATTGAGGCAACAGCGTTGAGGGAAAATTAAGGGCGATCTGGCATTCCCAAGGAGGTAGGACCGATTCGGACACGAATGTCACATTTTCGCCCCAATTCCCTCCTAGCCGAAATTTGGTGGCGCGTGAAATCACGCCCATCCAACAGCCAAAATGGCGAGGCAGGCAGACAATGACATCCCCAGCCGCACCCTTGGTGCGCCCTTTGACGGAGTCCGACCGCGACCAATGGGCCGCGTTGTGGACGGCGTATCTGGAGTTCTACGAAAGCGCGGTGTCTGAAGACGTCTATGCCAGCACATTTGCGCGGCTGCTGGGGGACGACCCCAACGAATTCAATGCCTTCGTGGCCGAAGTTGACGGAACACTTGTGGGCCTGACCCATTACCTGTTTCACGCGCATGCGTGGAAGGTGGAGCGGGTGTGTTACCTCCAAGACCTCTATGCCGATCCAAGTGTGCGCGGCTCCGGTGTGGGGCGCGCCTTGATCGAAGCGGTCTATGCGGCGGCTGATGCAGAGGGCGCGCCGTCGGTCTACTGGCTGACGCAGGACTTCAACCACACAGCGCGGCAGTTGTACGACCGGATTGGCACGAAAACCCCGTTTATCCGTTATAACCGGGTGCTTGGCTGATGCGCAGATTTGCCTTGCCTTTGGCGCTGTTGATGGCGGCCTGTGCTCCGGCGACACCGCTGGCGCCGACTTCGGAAACGGCGACGCGCGCGAGCACGGAAATTGGGGATACCGCCGCCGCCCTGCCCCCGATGAAGTCTTTTGCCGGATCGCCTGCGGCCCCTGTGCGGATTTCCAACAATGATCTGGCGCTCGACTTCATTGAACTGAGTTTCATGCTGGAGTCGGGACGCGAACTGCCGGTGTTCACCCGGTTCGAAGGCCCGATCAGTGTGCGAGTAACAGGCGCACCGCCGCCCTCACTGAGCCCGGACCTGACCCGGTTATTGCACCGCTTGCGCAATGAAGCCGGGATCAACATCACCCGGACAAACAGCGCAGAGGCCTCCATCACGATCGAGGCCGTGACCCGCGCCGATATTCGCCGCGCCCTGCCCCAGGCCGCGTGTTTTGTGGTTCCCAATGTGGGTTCGCTGGACGAATACCGCAGTGCGCGTCGGTCGAACCGAACAAGTTGGACGCAGCTACGCGAACGCCGCAAGATCGCGATCTTCCTGCCCAATGACGCCAGCCCGCAAGAGGTACGCGACTGCCTTCACGAAGAACTCGCGCAAGCAATTGGGCCGCTGAACGATCTGTATCGCCTGTCCGATTCCGTGTTCAACGATGACAATGTGCACACCGTGCTGACCGGGTTCGATATGATGGTGCTGAAGGCCTATTACAGCCCGCGTCTGCGCTCCGGTATGAGCCGGGGACAAGTGGCCTCGCTGTTGCCGGGTATTCTGGCCGGGATCAACCCGGGTGGAGAAGGTCGTGCCGCGCGCCTTCCTACACGCACTCCGCCCGCATGGTCTAAAGCCGTGCAGACCGCGTTGGGCCCTGGCGCAACTCTCGGCCAACGTCGTGACGCGGTCACGCGCGCCCTGCAGATCGCTCAAGCGATGGGTTGGCAGGATCACCGCCGCGCGTTTGCGCATTATGCAGCCGGTCGTCTGGCGCAACTGAATGATCCTGCGACAGCGCGCGAACACTTCCGTCAGGCGGATGCGTTTTATGCGCGCCTTGGCAATACCTCGCTCCATCGCGCTTATGTCGCAACCCAACTGGCCGCGCATGCGGTGTCCGATGGCGATGGAACACGCGCGCTGAACCTTGTGAGCCCACAGATCAGCGTCGCGCAACGCAATGAAAACGCGGCACTTCTGTCCACACTGTTGTTGCTCAAGGCCGAGGCGCTGGAGCTGCGTGGTCAGGCCAGTGAAGCGCGCAATGTCAGGCTGGACAGTCTGGGGTGGGCGCGATACGGGTTTGGCCCGGATTGGGCGGTGCGCGCAAAACTGCGCGAGATTTCCGCGCTCAACCCGACCAAGGGGCGCGGCTAAATCGCCTGCCCCACCGAGCTTGAGGGGCGCACGATGTTCTTTTACGGTTTCCTTGTTGGCGTTGTCACCGGCATGTTCACGGCTTGGCGGCGCAAGGGCAATTATCTGGACATGCTGCAATACGGAGCGGGCTTCGGGATCGCGTTCGGGATTGTGACCATGATCATCGGTGTGCTTTGGGCGCGGGCGGGATTGTAACGGCGAATGAGCGCCATCAGTAGGTCGCGGCCTGCCGTTCCGATGTCGAGGCGACTTGTTTTACGACTGCCGAGGTGGCTCCTAGCTTGAATGCAAGACTGGCGGTTCCCAATCGACAGGCCGGGGGCGGCCTGCAGATGGCGCGGCGCACTTTGTTCCGCGCTCAGTTCATCGCAAAACGCTCCACTCTGGTGCACGATGCACAGTTGTCCTAGATACTCAGTGGAAAGTCGTTTGGAGAGCCCATGTTCCTGCCCTTCTTTGATCATCTGCGCCGCGCCGGAGTACCGGTCAGCCTGCGCGAGTTCCTGTCCTTCCTTGAAGGGCTGAAGAACGGGTTGGCCACCTATGACGTGGAGGCGTTTTACTACCTTGCCCGCGTGTCGATGGTGAAGGACGAACGCAACCTCGACAAGTTTGACCGCGCCTTTGCCGCCGCCTTTGAGGGGCTGGAGCAGATCAGCCTCGATCAAGTACTGGAGGCCGTGGACATCCCCGCCGACTGGCTGGAAAAGATGGCCGAAAAGCACTTGTCCGAGGAAGAGCGCAAAGAAATCGAAGCCCTCGGCGGGTTCGACAAGCTCATGGAAACGTTGAAAGAACGCCTGAAAGAACAAGAAGGTCGCCATCAAGGGGGCAACAAGTGGATCGGAACGGCGGGCACGTCACCTTTTGGAGCCTATGGCTATAATCCCGAAGGCGTGCGCATCGGCCAGAAGGAAAGCCGCCACCAGCGCGCGGTGAAAGTCTGGGATAAGCGCGAGTTCAAGAATCTAGATGATACGATTGAACTCGGAACCCGCAACATCAAGGTTGCACTGAAACGCCTGAGGCAGTGGGCGCGCGACGGGGCGCATGACGAACTGGATCTGGATGGCACGATCCGCGCCACGGCGGAGCATGGGTATCTGGATGTGCAAACCCGG
Organism: uncultured Rhodobacterales bacterium; assembly: GCA_964509095.1. Classification (GTDB taxonomy): domain Bacteria; phylum Pseudomonadota; class Alphaproteobacteria; order Rhodobacterales; family Rhodobacteraceae; genus Aliishimia. The sequence continues at coordinate 81 of CAZDXI010000196.1, read as the reverse complement.
CCCGAGCGGCGCAACGCGGTGAAGGTACTGTTGTTCCTTGATATCGGCGGCTCCATGGACCCTTACGTGCACATGGTCGAA
>CAZDXI010000195.1:0-6037 GCA_964509095.1 uncultured Rhodobacterales bacterium | reverse complement strand
GCGGTGATGTGTCTTTCGTGGTCGAAGAACTCAAGGCCGTGTTCGACCCGCGCGGAGGGGCTTGGATCCAAGGCAAGTACATCCCATCGATCCTTGCGGCCATTGGTGGCGTGATCGAACAGCACATGATCCGCATCGGGTTTATCGAGGGCGAAGGCATGGGCCTCAAGACCGACCCCAAGGCGCAGGTCGTCAATATGGACGCCCCGCGCGGGAAGGCCTGCCCAAGCTGTGGGCAGTACGATATGCACATGTCCGAAGGCTGCATGACCTGCGCGTCTTGCGGGCATAGTAAGTGCGGCTGAAGCAATCCACATAAACATACCGGCGGATCACAAGACCCGCCGGTACTAACCTGACCACTGGGGGACAGTTAAAAGAGGAAGTCATCCTCGGTCAGGTCCACGTTGCGCCCTTGGATGTAGATCATCTGATCCTCACCCAGATCGATAACCGCGCCATAGCTGCGGGAATGGATACCGATCTCCAGCTCTTCGAAGCTGGTGAACGCGGTGCCAGACAGATCGATCGTGTCTTGCCCGTCCTGAAAGCCGCGAATGGCGTCCTTGCCGTCTCCGGTGCGGAACACAAACGTGTCCTTCCCGTGCCCGCCAATCAGACGGTCATTGCCTGCGCCACCTTCCAGCCGGTCCGCCCCGCGATTGCCGAACAGGATGTCGTTGCCGTCGCCGCCAAGGGCCACGTCGTCACCCTTGCCAAGGAACACGATGTCCCGACCGCCGTTCCCATCGACGAAGTCCGTATCACGCCCGGTGAAGATCACGTTGCTGGCGTTGTTGGCGATGATGAAATCGACGTCATTCGACCCATCCCCGGCCAACACATCCACCGGCAACAGAACGCCATCAATCACATGCGCGATGCCGTTGGCCGCTTCGATGTCCGTCGCAATCAAGTTCGGGTTGGGCACATCCGGGTCCGCATCCACCAGCGTCGCACCATCCACACCAAGGCTACCGCCTTGCAGCGTCGCGATACTGTCCGCGCCGAGCACAGCCGTGGAATCGAGCGAGCCCGGTGCCACATGGTACGTCAGCACCTCGGTCAGAAGCGGGATCGGATCACCGCCGCCCAGCAGGGTCAGAGCCTCCACCAGATAAGAGAACGCGCTGCCTTCATCTGTGCCATTGAACCCCAGCGCTTGGGCGAGGCCCACAAAGGCCGCGTCATTGGGGGCGAACACGGTCAGATCGGCATTGGGGTCATCAAGAGCACCCGCAAGACCCGCCGTTTGCACCGCGTTCAGCAGCAGGTCAAAATCCGTGCCGTCCGCATCAAAGGTCCCACCGCTGGCCGCAACAATCGCTGTCAGGGTCGGCAGTTCAGTTGCTGGGGGTTCCTGTTCCTCGGAATTTCCGGGGATGTCCAACGGGATCAGAACCCGATCAATGGCCTGGATCGTGCCATTGCTTGCGCCAATGTCCGGGATCACGATGTTCGGGTTGTCGATGTCCGGTTCGTTGTCGATCAGCTCTGTGCCTTCGGAACCGAAGGTCGCGCCCTCCAGCAAAGTTGTGACTGCCGTGGCAGTGTCGACGTCAGCAGCTGTCTTCGCGCCGGGAGAGACGTGATAGAGCAGGACATCCGTCAGCAGCGGGATCGGATCGCCATTGGGGTCCAACCCGGCCAGCGCCTCTGCGATGAAGCCGAAGACTGCGTCTTCGTTGCCCGCATCACCCGCGAACCCGAGGTCTAACGCCAATTGTGTGAAGGCCGCGTCTGTGGGGGCGAACACCGTGATGTCATCCAGACCACGCACGGCGTCCACCAGACCGGCTGCCGACAAGGCTTTCACAAGGATGTTGAAATCATCCGAACCCGCCGCGATGTCCACGATGTTCGGGGCTGGAGGATTGCCCGCCCCCAGATCGTCGAAGCGCAAACCGTGCCCCGACACGTTGCTCGCGCCACCAACGGTAAGCACTGAACCAGCAGCGGGCACATCCCCAAGAAAGGTGAAACTGTCCGGCAGAGTGCCGGGCTGTTCAAGTTCCACAAGGCGGTATTCGGTGCCGTCTTCATCGGTCACGTGCCAGACGCGCTCTGCATAAAGGCGGCCAAGGTTCCCGATTTCCGTGCCGTCTCGCAGGATCGTGGCAGTTTGCTGGCTGGTATCGTCACCGCGCTCATTGCGCCGGGCATCTCCGGACAAGCGAGCATCATCATCGGTGACGGTCACCGCCAGCGTCGCTCCGGCAGGCAGGGTAAAGCTGGCATGGGACGCAATCGCCCCTGTGCCAAACAGGTCTGCATTTTCAAAGGCTGTGAATGTGTACTGAGTCATATTGGTCTCCTCGTTACGTTGCGGTCAGATCAAGGCAGCAGAACGCGGTCGATCACGTGGATCACACCGTTGGAGGCTTCCACATCCGCGCTGATCACATTGGCATTGCCCACACGCACGCCGTTGCGACCATCCACGTGCACGGCTTTGCCGTTCACTGTTGTTGGGCTCAGGCGTTGACCTGCCACGTCAGCGGCCATCACTTTGCCCGGCAGCACGTGATAGGTCAGGATTGCGGTCAGTTGGTCCTTGTTTTCGGGCTTGAGCAGGTTTTCGACCGTGCCAGCGGGCAGTGCAGCAAACGCCTCATCTGTGGGGGCAAACACTGTGAACGGACCATCGCTTTGTAACGTTTCCACAAGATCGGCAGCTGAGACAGCCGCAACCAGCGTGTCAAACGAGCCTGCCGACTGCGCGACTTCAACGATATCGGGCTGGCTGGACATCATCGTGTCAGCACAACCTGCGATGGCAAGCGTGGCGGCAAGGACGGAAGCGCGGGCAAAGTGGGACAGTTTCATAAGTGATCCTCCTGATCATGGGTCTCTGTGTGCAAATTACACACAAGGTACGCGGTGAAATGTCTCATGGATCACTGAAGGCAAGTTTTTTGTGGAAATTTTTCACACAACACCACATCTTAACGGAATGTCAGTGCGTGACCCCTTCTCCAAGTCCGGCTTGTTCGAACAGGCCGTGCGGCGTTTGCTGCGCCCGTTGGTGCGTGCGCTGATCGCTCAGGGTATGACCGCGCCTGCTTTGTACCGGATTATCAAGCAGACCTATGTAGAGGTCGCAGAGACCGATCTGAAATCCAAAGCCACAGACAGCCGCATCAGTGTCGTAACCGGCGTGCATCGCCGCGATGTGAAAGACTTCCGCAGCGCCAACGCGTCTGAGGATACCACTGTCGGACGCAAGGTCAGTATGCTGGCCTCTGTCATCGGGCGTTGGATGTCGGACGCAACATATACGGACGACACAGGCGCGCCGGTGTCCCTGCCTCGCAGCGCCGAAACCGGCCCCAGCTTTGACGGGCTGGTAGAATCCATCAGTCGGGATGTGCGCCCGCGCACGATCCTCGACGAACTCGACCGCCAGAACATCGTGCTGCAAGATGACGATGGCATCCGCTTGATGATGGACGGGCTGTTCGGTTCTGCCGACATTGATCAGAAGCTACACTTCTTTTCCCATAACCTTGGGGATCACGTTCAAGCCGCCGTTGATAACCTGATGTCCGAAGAAGCGCCGCATTTCGAACGCGCTGTGTTCTACAACTACCTGACCGAGGACTCAGTGTCCGATATCGAAACGCAGGCGCGCCAGATCAGTATGGATGCCTTGCAGCAGGTGAACGCCCTTGCCGCGGCGCATCAGGCGACCGATAAATCCGATCCGAAGGCCACATATCGCTTCCGGTTTGGTCAGTTCTTCTATCATGAAGACGAAAGCGACCGAGACGAACAAGGAAAGACTTCTCATGACGACCCCTAAGCTGTCCCGCCGCGCTGCATTGGTGACAGGGGCTTCTGCGCTGCTGCTGCCGGGGCAGGTGTGGTCCCAAAGCTCCCAACGAGATGTGGAAGGCGGAATCGGCGGGACCGGAATCGTCGGGTTGCTCACGGATTTTGGCAGCCTGATCGTGGGTGGTGCCTATTTGCAGACCCATGCGGGCACGCGCTACACCGACGGGTTCGGCACATTGCAAAAAGCCGATCTTTATGTGGGGGACAGCCTCACGGTGGAGGCAAGTGGCCCCAAAGCCAACCTGACCGCACAGCGCGTGCATATCACGCATCCGCTGGTCGGGCGTATTTCACAGGTGAATTCGGGCGGGCGCGTGATCGTCGTGAATGGGGTCGAAGTCCGACTTGATACCCGTCTGCGTGGTTTTTCCGTGGGAGACCGTGTCGCCGTTTCCGGCATCTGGCGCGGCCAGATCGTGCAGGCCAGCCGTCTGTCGCCCGCGCGGGCCAACCTTGATCTGGTCTCTGGTGATGTGGGGCGCAGTCGTGGGGCGCGGCGTATCGGATCGGTGGCGGTTGTCGGCGGCGGTATCGGTCAACCAGCCACAGGCAGCTTTGCGACCGCAATTGGTCAGTACTCGGACGAGACAGGTCAATTGCGTGCGCAGCAAGTCAAACGCGACCGCTTCACTGGCGCTGCGGGTCCTTTGGTCTGGCTGAGCGTCGAAGGATATCTGACCCCAAGTTCCGAGCGCCCTGGATACCGTGTCGCAGGTCTTGGGCATAGCTTTGCGCGCAACCTGAACCTGTCGGCATTTTCTCAGAATCGGGTGCTATTCAATGGCCCCTATACCGGCGCATTCGCAGCAAGTGATGCGGTTGTCCTTCCCGAAGGCTTTGCCGCGCAGCGCCGCGTTCTGCGTCGGATCAGCAGCCAAACCCGCTAAGGGGTTTTGCGACTCTGTGCTTTTTTCTGGCAAGCGCGAAAGCGTTCGGATTTGCTTCGTATTTGACGCGTATCTTTTGCGTATCCCGCGCCACATTTAAGTCACAATTAAGCCCCTCGGGCCATGTTCGCCGCAGACCAATTCCGGAGTGGGATCAATGCTGCAAGAACGCCACCTTTACGACGCCTGTCCGCTGTGCGACGGCACCGATTTTGAACATTTCATGCAGGCCAGTTGCGCCAAGCATGCGATCTACAACGAACAGTTCTCGGCTCAGATCAATTGGAACAGCTGTGGGTCTTGCAAACATGTGTTCACCGATGGGTACTTCACAGAAGAAGCCAGCGATATTCTGTTTGGCAAGACGCTCGAACATCAACGCGTGGGTCACAATCTGGAAGGCAATCGCCAGATCGCGGCGCGCATCGTCGACAAAGTTGTGCCGTTTCAAAGTGACGGGCGCTGGATGGATGTAGGTTTTGGCAATGGCGCATTGCTGTTTGCCGCCAAGGAATACGGGTTTCACCCCATCGGAGTTGATCTGCGCGCCGACAATGTAAAGCTGATGCAGGGGCTGAATATCGAAGCCTATTGCGAGGACATTCACACGTTGAAGCTGCCCGAACCGGTACAAGTCGTGTCGATGATGGATGTGCTGGAACACGTCCCTTTCCCGCGCACGTTTCTAACGGCGGTGGTGGACCTTTTGGACAACGGCGGCGTGTGCATGCTGTCGATGCCCAACACAGAACAAATCCTGTGGGACGTGATGAGCGCGCGCAACGCCAACCCTTATTGGGGCGAGCTGGAACACTATCACAACTTCAGCCGCACGCGGCTTTATGGATTGCTTGAAGACGTGGGGTTGAAACCCCTGCGCTATGGGGTCAGTGAGCGGTACAAGGCCTGTATGGAAGTGGTCGCGCGCAAGGCGTGAGTCCGTGCGCGGAGCGGTTGGGTTAGGTCAGGATTGCTCCGCGATCTCCCGGTCTTCCTCTGGCACGTTCAGGGTCGACCACGTGTCGTCGCGCGGGGGTGCCGGCGGCGTATCGCATGACCGTTTGTGGATGTTCACCTTGGCCATGAAGTTCGCTGAAATCGGTGCGGTCACAAACAGGAACGCCATGATGAGCAGTTCGTGGAACGATCCTTTGCCAATGGCATAGGAATAGAGCATCGACCCCAGCAGCATCGCCCCAATCCCGACCGTTCCGACCTTGGTCGGCGCATGAAGGCGGGTCATGGAATCCGGCAATTTCAGCAAGCCAATCGCACCGACGAGGGAAAACGCCGCGCCCACAAGAAGGCTGATACCG
>CAZDXI010000194.1:2133-6051 GCA_964509095.1 uncultured Rhodobacterales bacterium | reverse complement strand
CCTCCATCGCATGGGTCTTCGCCTCAGCTCTTGTCGCCATGCTCCCGATGAAACGGCAATACATCCCCGGCGTCGCACTCCTTCTCACAGCCCCCGTCCTCATCACCCTCATCGGCCTGCAACTCAGCCTATGGGCGGCCATCGCTGCCGCACTCGCGTTCGTCTCCATGTACCGAAACCCGCTGCGCTTTTTCTGGAAGAAGCTCACTGGGCAAAACCCCGAGTTGCCGAAATGACCCTCTCGCTGATCCTCGCCTGCGTCTGGTTGCTCATCGCCAATGTGCTCGCCATGTTGCCCAGCAAAGACAACCATTGGCGCCGCGCCTATGTGCTGATCGCGCTTGGCATCCCTCTGCTTGGCTTCGTGACCTACGAGAACGGCCCGTGGATTGGCCTCGTCGTGCTGATCGCGGGGATGAGCATGTTGCGCTGGCCGGTGATTTACCTCACGCGCTGGCTCAAGCGCCTGATCCGATGACGATTTACGCCGCCCTGATCTGTGTCCTCGCCAGCCTGATCCTTGGGCTGAAGGGCATGTGGCGCATTTTCGGGGCGCTGTTTATCCTCGCCATCCTCGGGGTCGCAGCCCTCATCCACAGCGAATTCGGCACCCTGTCCCAAGCCACATGGGTCGACACTGGCGGGGACCGAGACCTCGGCCCCGGCTTCGCAGTCGGCTTTTTTGCGGTGTTTTTCGTGATCTCCCTGTTGACCTTTTTGATCGGGTTGTCGATCCGGGGGATCGTGGGACAACTCAGCGGAATGCGGAAATGACGACCCTGCCTGACACGCGCGGTAAACTGACGCCCAACCGGGCACTCAACGATCTGACCTGGCTGCGCGTGGGTGGCCCGGCGGACTGGCTGTTCCAACCTGCGGATATCGAGGATCTGAGTGCCTTCCTGCGCAACCTGCCTGCGGACATCGAAGTCTTCCCCATGGGCGTCGGCTCTAACCTGATCGTGCGCGATGGCGGCTTGCGCGCCGTGGTGATCCGCCTGCCCATGCGTGCCTTCGGCGCCATCGACATTGATGGTCAAACCGTCCGCGCCGGGGCAGCAGCGCTCGACTCCCGCGTGGCCCTGCAAGCCGCAGAAGCTGGCGTGGACCTGACCTTCCTGCGCACCATTCCCGGCTCCATCGGCGGTGCTGTGCGGATGAACGCAGGCTGCTATGGCAGTTACACAGCGGACGTCTTCGAAAGCGCGACGGTCGTGCTGCGTGACGGGACCATAGCGACGGTGGGCCCCGCAGACCTGAACTTCCGCTATCGCCAATCTGATCTGCCACCGGGCGCTGTTCTTGTTGAGGCGTCGCTGCGCGGCCCCGCAGGGGACGGGCGAGCGCTGAAAGCCCGCATGGAAGACCAACTCGCCAAGCGCGACGCCACCCAACCCACCAAGGATCGCAGCGCTGGTTCCACATTCCGGAACCCTGCTGGGTATTCCTCAACAGGGCAGGCGGATGACACGCATGATCTCAAGGCTTGGAAAGTGATCGACGATGCGGGCATGCGCGGTGCCACCATCGGCGGCGCGCAGATGTCGCCCAAACATTCCAACTTTCTGATCAATACCGGGGACGCCACCGCACACGACCTTGAATCTCTGGGCGAGGAGGTGCGGAAAAAGGTTTACCAGACCTCCGGGATCACGCTAGAATGGGAAATTATGCGCATCGGTGAACCGGGCGCGGAATAAGCCAAAACAGGCAAAAATAACAAAGGGCCGACAAAGGTCCGGGACAAGAGGCACGAACGTGGGTCAGTCGAGCAGGCTTCCCAAACGTGTTGCGGTGTTAATGGGCGGACCTTCGGCAGAGCGCGAAGTGTCCCTGTCCAGTGGGCGCGAATGCGCCAAGGCGTTGCGCACGGCAGGGTATGATGTGGTGGAGGTCGATGCAGGCCCCGACCTCGCATCTGTGCTGTCTGTCGAAACGCCCGATGTTGTCTTTAACGCGCTGCATGGCCGCTGGGGTGAGGATGGCTGTGTGCAGGGTATCCTCGAATGGCTGCGCATTCCGTACACTCATTCCGGGGTGCTGGCCTCGGCGCTTGCGATGGACAAGCAGCGCACCAAGGACGCGTACCGCGCCGCCGGGTTGCCTTTTGTGGACTCCGTTCTGGCGGAACGCGCCGAGATTGAAGCCGCGCACCAGATGCCACCGCCGTATGTGGTCAAGCCCTTCAATGAAGGCTCCTCCGTTGGCGTCTATATCGTGCAAGAGGCCGCGAACGGCCCGCCGACGCTCGCGCCGGATTTACCCGACACATTGATGGTCGAAACCTATGCGCCGGGGCGGGAACTGACGACCACCGTGATGGATGGCCGCGCATTGGGTGTGACCGACATCATCACCGACAGCTGGTACGACTATCACGCCAAATACGCCGATGGAGGCTCGCGCCATGTGATCCCGGCGGATATCCCGCATGAGATTACCGCGGCCTGTCATGACTATGCCCTGCGCGCGCATGCAGCCCTGGGGTGCAAAGGCGTCAGCCGCACGGATTTCCGTTGGGACGAGGCGCGCGGGATCGACGGGCTGATCCTTCTGGAAACCAACACGCAGCCGGGGATGACCCCTACCTCACTCGCACCTGAACAGGCCGCACATCAAGGCATCGATTTCCCGCAGCTTTGCGCGTGGATGGTGGAGGACGCGTCATGCGATCGCTGATGCGCCGCCGCAATCGTCCGGACCCGGCGCCTTCGCGTTGGAAGTGGCGGCTGGAACGCTGGATGCTCACGCCGGGCATTCGATTGGCACTGCGTGCCGGTGTGCCGTTTGCGATGACTTTGGCTGCGGGCACATGGTGGCTTTCGGACGAAGACAGGCGCATGAAGATCACCGATGCGGTGGCCGAGGCGCGCGCCAGCGTCGAAGAACGTCCCGAGTTCATGGTCAACGTGATGGCCGTGGAAGGGGCAGGGGACGAAGTCTCCGCCGATATCCGGGATATCCTGCCGATTGATTTGCCGGCATCCTCCTTTGACATCGACCTCGAACAGTTGCGCGACACGATCAAAGGCCTCGACCCGGTGCGGGAAGCCACCGTGCGCATCCGCCCCGGTGGCGTGCTGGAAGTACGGATCACCGAACGCAAACCGGTTGTGGTCTGGCGCAGCTATGAACAGGTCTCTTTGATTGATGAGACCGGGGCCCATGTGGCCGAAGTGCCCTCCCGCCTTGCGCGGCCCGACCTGCCTTTGATTGCAGGGGATGGCGCGGATCAGGCCGTGGCCGAAGCGCTCGATCTGATGCAGGCCGCCAAGCCTTTGGGCAAACGCATGCGTGGGCTGGTGCGGATGGGCGAACGCCGCTGGGATGTGGTGCTGGATCGCGATCAGCGGATTCTTCTGCCTGAAACAGGCGCGCGCCAAGCGCTGGAACGGGTGATCGTGCTCGACAAGGCGCAACAATTGTTGGGCCGCGACGTGGCGCGTGTGGATATGCGGCTGGGTCAGCGCCCAACGGTACAAATGAATAAAGACGCGACCGAAGAATGGTGGCGCATACAGGCAGCAACACAGGCGCAGGAATAAGCGCGGGACGACAAGGGTAGTCAAATGGTGGATCTCTATTCTTCACAACGCTCGATGCGGAAAATGCGCCAGCAGGCGTTGCAACGGGGTGTGGTGGCGATTTTGGATGTGGGCTCCAGCAAGATCGCCTGCCTTGTGCTGCGCTTTGATAATGCCGCCCAGTTAGAGGACACCCCGGAAATGGGCGCCCTCGCAGGTCAAGCGGGCTTCCGGGTGATTGGCGCGGCCACCACGCGCTCTCGCGGGGTGACCTTTGGCGAAATCAGCTCCATGGGCGAAACCGAACGCGCCATCCGCACAGCCCTTCAGGCGGCACAAAAGATGGCCGGGATCCGGGTGGACCATGTGATCGCGTGTTTCTCCGGGGCCGAGC
>CAZDXI010000194.1:0-2123 GCA_964509095.1 uncultured Rhodobacterales bacterium | reverse complement strand
CGCGTCATGGCAGGGTGCGAGGTGCCGGATATCGGGGTGGGCCGCGAGGTGCTGCACGCTCAACCAGTGAACTTCGCTCTGGATCATCGCTCTGGCCTGATCGATCCGCGTGGCCAGATCGGCAATTCCCTGTCTGTGGACATGCACATGCTCACCGTCGATGCGGCCTCCGTTCAGCATCTGGCGCATTGCATCAAACGCTGTGATCTGGAACTCGCCGGGATTGCGTCGTCGTCTTATGTCTCTGGCATTGCCGCATTGGTTGAGGATGAACAGGAACTGGGTGCAGCTTGCATCGATATGGGTGGCGGGTCGACAGGTGTGTCGATCTTCATGAAGAAACACATGATCTATGCCGATGCTGTGCGTATGGGTGGCGATCACGTGACAACTGACATTTCCATGGGTCTTCAGGTTCCCACTCAAACAGCCGAGCGGATCAAGACATTCTATGGCGGCGTGCATGCGACCGGCATGGATGATCGTGAAATGATCGAGATCGGTGGCGATACTGGCGATTATGAACATGACCGCCGCACCGCCAGCCGGGCCGAGATCATCGGCATCATGCGCCCGCGCGTGGAAGAAATCCTTGAAGAGGTGCGTGCGCGTCTGGATGCTGCCGGGTTTGACCACCTGCCGAGCCAACAGATCGTTCTGACCGGGGCGGCGAGCCAGATTCCGGGTCTGGATGGTCTGGCCTCCCGTATCCTGGGGCAAAACGTGCGTCTTGGCCGCCCCTTGCGGGTGCATGGTCTGCCTCAGGCCGCAACGGGTCCGGGCTTTGCCTCTGCCGTGGGGTTGTCTCTGTTTGCTGCACATCCGCAGGACGAATGGTGGGATTTCGACATCCCCGCCGACCGCTACCCGCCGCGCAGCTTCCGTCGTGCGGTGAAGTGGTTCCGGGACAATTGGTAACGCCTTGGGTGCGCTGCGCCTCTGTCTGAGTCTTGCGCTCGCGCTTTGGTGCTCTGTTGCGCCTGCTCAGGAGCGCATGAGCGCGGATCAATTCCTCGACATCGCTGAAGGGCACACGCTCTATTTCCATGATGTCCCGACCGGTCGGTTGATCGGGGTGGAGCAATTCCTGTCGCGTCAGTTCTCCGTCTGGAAGCGCAACGGCGAAACCTGCACCTATGGGCACATCACGATCGAAGACGGGCTTTTGTGTTTCAAATACGAAGACGAACCGTCTGATCGCAAACACTGCTGGTATGTGTTCCATGATGGTGATCGCATCCTTGTGCGCACCCCGGAACTGTTCCGGTCGGTCGTTCAGGAAGTGCGTAAGATCACCAAGGACGATCTGGGCTGCCCAAACGCGCCCACAAGCTGACTCCGCCTACAACTTGTTAACGAATCGGGTGACGCTGCCTGCACAACGGTGTAAGTTATCCCCAAGGCCCAAAAGAGGCCGGGCGGTAGGCTGAGCAGTCACCCCCAAAACCCGAAACGGAAGATACCACCCGGTATACGTGTGCAATGCGCGTGCACCGGCCTGTGGATACTTTTTGTGGTGCATTCGGAATGTGCCGCAACATCTTGCATGAGAAGCGAAATACCGCTGTCTTCGTGCGCGAGTATCCTACATTTTGTGGTTTCCGGCTGTTTTGCGGGTGACGTGGAGGTCGGTGTGCTGTTAAGTTTACGCAGATTAATGACCGAATCCCGACTCGAAGCGCGGGAAACAGTGACAGGCGGACCAGACAGATGACATTAAACCTTTCCATGCCCGGGCAGCAGGAACTGAAACCCAAGATCACCGTATTTGGTGTTGGTGGGGCAGGCGGCAACGCCGTGAACAACATGATTGAAAAGCAGCTGGAAGGCGTCGAGTTCGTGGTTGCGAACACCGATGCGCAAGCGCTGGCGCAATCAACGGCGGAAAGCCGCGTTCAACTGGGCATCAAGGTGACCGAAGGTCTGGGCGCCGGGGCGCGTGCTTCTGTTGGGGCAGCCGCTGCCGAAGAAAGCATCGAACAGATCGTCGATCACCTGGCTGGCGCACACATGTGCTTCATCACAGCCGGTATGGGCGGTGGCACCGGAACGGGTGCGGCACCGATCATCGCACAAGCAGCCCGCGAACTGGGCGTTTTGACAGTTGGTGTTGTGACCAAGCC
>CAZDXI010000193.1:0-6059 GCA_964509095.1 uncultured Rhodobacterales bacterium | reverse complement strand
TCGGCATTCCGCCCGCGGTCGCGGTCGCAACCGAAGCCAACCAGATTGTGGCGTCATCCTTTTCCGGCGTTCTGGCGCATCTCAGACGAAAGACGGTGGATCTCAGGATGGGCACGGTGCTGCTCATAGGAGGGCTCGCCGGGGCGGCGCTGGGTGTCGTTGTCTTCAACTATTTGAAGTCGCTCGGTCAGGTCGATCTGCTCGTAAAACTGTGTTACGTCGTGTTCCTTGGGATTATCGGCGGACTGATGTTCATCGAAAGCCTGAACGCCATCCGCAAGACACGGTCTGGTAAGGCGGTCCCGACGCGGCGGCGGCACAACTGGATTCACAAGCTGCCGTTCAAGATGCGGTTCCGCGTGTCGGGCCTGTACATCTCAGTCATCCCGCCACTTTTGGTCGGACTTTGTGTTGGCGTTCTGGCGGCAATCATGGGTGTCGGCGGCGGCTTCATTATGGTGCCCGCAATGATCTACTTGTTGGGAATGCCAACCAAAGTTGTTGTCGGGACTTCGCTGTTTCAGATCATTTTCGTGACCGGATTCACGACCCTGCTGCATGCAACAACGAACTTTACAGTTGATGTTGTGCTGGCTGTCTTGCTGCTGGTCGGTGGTGTCATTGGGGCACAGATCGGCACCCGGATCGGTGTGAAAATGAAGGCTGAACAGCTTCGTATTCTGCTGGCAATCATGGTTCTTGCGGTCTGCGGGAAACTGGCTCTGGACCTCCTGATAGAACCGGCGGAGCTGTTCTCCATCGGCGCGGCGGGAGGTCACTGACCGATGTGGCGTATGCTTCTCCTGTTCACGCTATTCGCCGTGCCACTGCAGGCCGAAGAGGTCGTCTTGGGCTTGTCCAAGGACCGCGTCGCCATCACCACAAGCTTTGATGGGTCAGAAATCCTGGTCTTTGGCGCCGTGAAGCGGGAAACCGCGATCCCGGATGGCCCACCGTTGGAAGTAATCGTGACAGTCGCTGGCCCATCGCAGCCTGTGACTGTGCGTCGCAAAGAGCACCGATATGGGATTTGGGTCAACACGGACGCGGTTGAGGTGGATTCGGCCCCCTCTTTCTATGCCGTTGCGACAAGCGGACCGCTCAAACAGGTTCTGCACGATGTGGAAGACCTAAGGCACAGAATATCTGTGCCGCGAGCTATCCGATCCGTGGGCGCGCCGCAGAACATTTCGGACTCCGAGAGTTTTACCGATGCGCTGGTTCGAATTCGGGAATCTGCGGACCAGTATCAATTGCTCGAAAACCAGGTGGCTGTGGATGAACAGACCTTGTTCCGCACGCGTATTCAATTGCCGTCCGCGCTTGTAGAAGGCGACTACCAGACTCGTATCTTTTTGACGCGCAACGGCGACGTGGTTTCGCAATACGAGACCACAATTGACGTCGACAAAGTGGGGTTGGAACGCTGGCTGTTCGATTTGTCACGCGAACAGCCGCTTCTTTATGGCTTGATGTCATTGGCCATCGCGATTGCAGCCGGTTGGGGCGCCTCAGCGGCGTTTTCCCTGTTCCGGCAATAGGTTCCGCGCGCACGATAGCCTGAAAATCGTAGCCGCAAATTTCGGAGAAACTCGCCTAACCCCGACCGACATAAGGCATCCGGTTGGCCATGATGGTCATGGTCAGCACATTGGTGTCGAGGGGTAAGCTCGCCATATGCATCACTGACCGCGCGACATCCATCACGGCCATCGTGTGAATTCCGGGCTGGCGCTCTTTCATCGCAGCCACCATCTCGGACTCGGCATTGCCAATATCGATCTGACCGCAACAGATATCCAATTCCCGCCCATCCAGGCTGAGCTGTCGGGTGAGGCCAGTGATGGCGTGTTTCGTCGTAGAATACGTCACTGCATTCTCTCGCGGCATATGCGCGGAGATCGACCCATTGTTGATAATGCGCCCCCCGCCCTGCTTGCGCATTTGGGCAAAGGCCGCGCGGGCGCAGAGAAACATACCCGTCAGGTTTACGGCCACCGCGTTGTGCCAGTTTTCCAACGGCGTTTCGTCAATCGGCAGGGGCGGCATAGATACACCCGCGTTGTTGAACAGCACATCGATTGACCCGGCTTCACTTGCGAAATCGTCAAAGACGCGCTGCACATCGTCAGCTTGTGTAACGTCCCCCGGCAGAGCGATGGCGGCGTCATGCGCACCGGCAATCTCCTCCAGCGCCTCAAGCCGGCGCGCCATCAGGCCCACACGCCAGCCGTTTTCCAGAAAATGCAGCGCCGTAGCTTTGCCGATGCCGGAGCTCGCGCCGGTGATCAGGATTGATTTCATGTGTCTTCCTCCGTTGTCGGTTCAAGCGCCAAAGGCGCACGCGGCGTGGCGCGTAAATCATCGACGCGCAGGCCAGCTTCAGGTTTGGACAGTCGCGCACGTACAACCCAGTGCAAGCGTTCAGACGCCCGCGTGATTGCGACATACGCAAGCCGCTTCCACAAGGGTTGCCCGGCTTCAGACCGGCCCATGCGCGCGGCCACAAACAGGTCCGGCGCAAACACCTGCACCGTGCAGGAACGTAGCCCCCATGCGCGCAGCAAAAGGAATGAAGGGTTCTTCCTCATCCGGCTTTTCGATCTTCACGATAGAGGCCGCGGACACCTGCGGGTCTTCAGCGCCCATCACATGCAAGCGGGAAAAGCCGGGCTTGCGGCCCTCACCCAAGAATATCACCTGCGCCCCTTTGATGAGACCGCGCGCCTCAAGATCGAGGCGCTTCTTACGGTGCTTCATGGGCAGTTCGATCCCGTCGCAGATCAGCGGCTCCCCCGCCAGCAGTGCATCCTCTGGCGCGCCGTGCACAGAGCGGAACGCGTTGATCAGCCGGATGCGCGTGGCATTGCGCCAAACCAGAACGGGTGAACGCGCCATCAGGTCGACCTCCACCCGTTGTCCCCAGACGACACGGTCGTCGCGTTTGGAGGTCTCTTCGACCATGCGTTCGAAATCGGGAAACTCCAACGCTGGATCGGCAAGCGCATGGGCAAGGTCGAGGATCGGATTATCCGCCTCTTGCCGGTGAATGCGCGACAGGTTCAGAACACGCGGCTCTGGCAGCTTGTCGAACACCATCGCACCTGACTGGTTCACGGGTGCAAGCTGTGCGGGGTCTCCAAACAGAAGGAGCGTGGGGAAAATCTCTTGCAGGTCCTCGAACTGGCGATCATCCAGCATGGAGGCTTCATCGACAAACCCGATATCCAAAGGTTCTTCACGCCGTTTCCAGCCAGTAATGAAGTCCGAACCGCGCAAACCGGCAGCCGCCAAAGCGCCGGGAATGGATTTGTTGTTCTGGAAAAACGCGTGTGCCCGGTCGAGCGCTTGGTCGGTCAGGCCTTCGACCTCGGGGCGCTCCCCATTCCCGGCGAGCCATTCGGCAATACGTTCGTATTCCGGGTCATAAACGGGCGTATAGAGGATGCGGTGGATCGTTGTGGCAGGCACACCGCGCAGGCGCAGAACCGAGGCGGCCTTGTTCGTCGGGGCCAGCACAGCCAGCGTGCGTCGGTCGCGGGCCTTCTTGGATTCGTAGTCGCCAGAGACAACCTCGGCCCCTGCTTCCTGCAGCGCTTTGGTGAGTTCGGCCAGAAGCAACGTTTTGCCCGACCCGGCCTTGCCGGTCACGGCCATGATCTGGTTCTTCCCCTCGACCCGAGGGGTCAGAATACTGTCATCCAGGTCCACGCCTACCTTTTGCAACATCTCTGAAATGCTGTCGAAGGCAGAGGCCTGATCTTCGGAAAAGGAAAGCGCGGGGGCGGACATGGGCGGACCCTAGCCGCCCCGCGTTTTGGGGGCCAGCCGAAACCTCAGGCGATGGCCATCAGACGCGGTTGCGGGGCTTCGATTGCGCGACCAAAGGCGGCTTCGAACCAAGCGCGGGATTGCTGGGCAGAGATACCGGACTTTTTGGACACTTGCGCTTTGGCCTCGTTCGAGAAGTTCCACAGCCCGACGCTGATCTGGTCGCGCCCTTCTCCGGTGGAGCCGAGCACTTCGGGCGATGCCCCGATCATACGATAGATGCGCACCATGCGGGCGTCGAACACGCCTACGAATTGAAGGATGTCAAAGCCAGTCATGATTTCTCCACCGCCCAACATCAGCGCTGCCGCGACATGCGCCGGTGCGCCGCGTTTCAGACAGAAGCGTGTGCATTCCCAAATCAGCGGGCTGACAACCGAACCGCCACCGATCACGTCCTGGAAATGTTCGTTGATCATCGTGCGTCCCGTCGTGGGAAGGAACCGCATAGAGCCGCCATGTGTGCCATCGGGCATTTCCCAGATCACATAAAGCGGGTTCAGCGCGTCATACTGATCACGTTCAAAGCCATTTTCATCCACAGCGACGTCCCACCCCAGACGCTCGGCAAACTGGTCAGCACGATCGCGAAACATCGTGTAGCGCAGGGTGGGAAACTGGTGCAGTTGGTCGGCATATAGATAACGGAGCATTGGGGCGTCCTCGCTGGATATGGCTCACCATTATTGGGGAGTGAGACCGACCATAAGTTGCTGGACGTTAAACTTGCACAATCTATGCGTGCGCCGCATTAACCCTCAAACGGGCGCATTGTTAAGCCTTTGGTAAGGTGTCGGGCGTCGCTCAGACGACGATCAAGCCACGCGACATGGCGCGCGCGACGGCATGAGTTGTGTTCAGCGCACCCAGCTTGAACCGCGCGCTTTCGATGTAAACCCGGAGGGTGTGTTCCGAGATCGACAACGAATCCGCCACCTGTGCCCGGGAGTAACCCATTGCGA
The DNA here is from genome assembly GCA_964509095.1 of uncultured Rhodobacterales bacterium. Taxonomy (GTDB): domain Bacteria; phylum Pseudomonadota; class Alphaproteobacteria; order Rhodobacterales; family Rhodobacteraceae; genus Aliishimia. The sequence continues at coordinate 1,266 of CAZDXI010000193.1, read as the reverse complement.
GCAACGTCATGGCGTCGACCTCGCGTGGGGACAGGGCCTGATTGGCGTCAGGTGCACGATTGGGTTCCAATTCAAGCGCCTTTTCGTTGAAGCAATGACCGATCAACACAAAGGTGCGGCGGTATTCTTCGATGAACTCGGACCAATCATCGTCCGAACAAGAGTGATTGCAGGTAAACAGGGCAAATTGACCATTTGGGCCGCGAATGGGCACGGAGAACCCCTGATTTCCCAACCCATATTCCATCGCTTCTTTCAGAAACGAACGCGCGGCCTTGCTGGACCAATCAAGCTGTTTCCAATCCACAGGGTGAAAGCGCTGGTAACATCCGATCACGACCGGATCGACCCGCAGATAGTTTTGTTCGATGTAGCGGGCCTGCCAAGCTTCGGAGTAAGTTCCGCAACCATATTGGTCGCCCGCTGAATCGACCCAATGGTAGGCCAGATGCAGAATGTCCAGTTCGTCACGGATCTGGACACTGCAAGTCTGCATACCCTCAAGCCCGTCGGCTTTCTCCAAGTTGTGGAGAATATCCTCCATACGCGCGTTCATCACCATTTACAGGGCGGGTCCTTTGTTCGCAGGACGATATCTCGACCGCCGCCAGCTCAACAGTTTCGGTGAGTTGGTCAGACAACGCAGGTAGCCCATTGGCTCGTGCGAAGTTTTTAAGGTCAGTGAGTACGTCCAAAATCCACTCATGCTTCATGGTGACAGTCGCCCTTCTTTGGTTAACGAACAGTTAACGTTAAAGTAGCACAACCTAACGCCTTCAATAAATTCGCGGATTTCAACTCCCCCGAAATGGTGAGGTGACTTCAGGTAAGGTGCTGAGCCGCCTACACGCACAACTCCAAATAGAAAAGAGCCCGCGAATCTAGGGTGATTCGCGGGCTCAGAGGTTAACAAACCGGTAACAGGGTCACCGATTTTTTGTGTCAGGACTTGGCGTCGATCACGTCTTCTAGTGTGCGAAGACCCGTCTTTGGGGCCTGAACCAGCACGGACATGTTGCCCGGCTTGTGCTCGTTACGCAGCATCTTCATGTGCGCTTCGGGCAGATCATCCCAAGGGAAGACTTCAGACATGCATGGGTCCAGGCGACGCTCCACCATAAGTTGGTTGGCGGCCGAAGCTTGCGCGAGGTGCGCAAAGTGCGAGCCCTGCAAACGTTTCTGGTGCATCCACATATACCGGACATCAAAGGTACAGTTGAACCCTGTGGTGCCCGCGCAGATCACGACCATGCCACCCTTTTTACA
>CAZDXI010000192.1:1556-6062 GCA_964509095.1 uncultured Rhodobacterales bacterium | reverse complement strand
CATGTGCGGAAAAAAATCTATGCTGCAGTGCAGAAAATACTTGAAATGCCGCAATGCAGCATGTAGATAGATGTCACGAAACAGATAACACGCCGAGCGAGACGCACGGCACCCGACCAAAGGACAAAAGACAATGGCTAAGACACAAGACTTTACAGCTGTCATGAAAGACATGATGGGCGCATTCCCCGTTGACACAAAAGCAATGGAAGAAGCATTCAAAACAACCGCGTCGCTGAACGAAAAGCTGACCGGTGTTGCTCTGGACGCAGCTGGCAAATCCGCCGAGCTGTCCAACAAATGGACCAAAGACACGCTGGCGAAAGTTGCCGACATGTCCAAAGCCAAGGCAGAGCCTGCTGACTACGCCAAAGCGATGACCGATTTCGCATCCGCGTCCGCTGAAGTTGCAGCTGAAAACATGGCCGCTTTCGCTGAAATCGCGAAAAAAGTGCAGATGGAAACAGTTGAGCTGATGATGGCTGCTGGCAAAGACTTCCAGGAAGACGCAACGGCTGCTGTGAAAAAAGCAACGAACGAAGCGACTGCCGCTGTCAAAAAAGCTGCTGCTGCAAAGTAAGCACCGCACAAGTTATGTAACGAGTTCCTTGTTACTGCTTGAGTGACACCAGAATTTGCGCCTCTCCTCCTCCCTGTAGGCGCAATGTGGTAGGGGTGGATCCTTAGTGATCCACCCCTTTTTTTGTGTCTGAATACAGAAGATCAGCGCAGGTGCTCTTGGGGAAATCCTTGCGCTTGCGGCATTTTTGTGCTGCGCTGCCAATCACGCGTGTTGCAGCGCGGCAAAAGACCAGGGAGACACCGGCAATGGCCGACACAAAAGCACCTTTGCTGATCAAGCGTTACGCCAGCCGACGGCTCTACAACACCGAGACCAGCGATTACGTGACGCTCGAAGATATCGCAGGCTTTATCCGCGAAGGCCGCGAGGTGCAGATCGTCGATCTCAAATCCGGGGACGACCTGACACGCCAATACCTGCTGCAAATCATTGCCGAACATGAAAGCAAGGGCGAAAGCGTCCTGCCCGTGGATGTGCTGACCGACCTTGTGCGCTCTTACATGGGCGGAAATACCAGCGTCGTGCCGCAATTCCTGCAAGCCAGTTTCGAGATGCTGCGCGACGGGCAAAGCCGCATGATGGACAACATGACCGCAATGAACCCCATGACCAAAATGCCGGGGTTCGAGGCGATGCAGGCCCAGCAACAAGCCTTCCTCAAGGCCATGACGGGCGGTATGTCCAGCCAGTGGTCTAGCCCGGACTCCGAGGCTGAACCGGAACGGGAAGCAGATGGCGAAGACCTTGACGCGATCAAGAAACAACTCGCTGAGTTGCAGGACAAGCTTTCCAAGCTGAAGTAAGCCCCGCGACATGGCCGTCACCAAAAAGGCGCTTCAGCCTTTTCTGAAACTGAACGCGCGCAAGGTTGTTGCGCTTGCGCGACGAGCAGCGCAACCGGGTGACACCAGCTATTGCGGCGGCTATCCCACGCTCCCTCGTGACGTGAGCTGGCCTTTGGATCCGGACGGCGGTCCTTGCATCTTTCTGGCGCAATTTGATCTTGCAGACCTGCCCGCGCGGCCCAAGGGGTTTCCCGCAAAAGGCAGGGTATTTGTCTTTCTCAACGCGGCGTTGGAGGATTGTGACGACACACCAACTTCTGAACCGTTTGTCTATTTTGCCTCGGGCGATCAGGATTTTGTCGAAACACCCGCGCCGGGGCCGATCAAGGCCAGCCGGTACTTCTGGTACACCGGGGACGGCGACACCTACGGCGGGAAAAGCGTCTCTCTCAATCTCGATGCGTTGCCTCAAAAAGGATACGATTTCAGTGCGTTCACAGATTATCTGTGCCCGGAGACGCCCGCAGCACTTACCGCCAAAGAGGCTCAGGCACTTGCCGGTCTTGACGCCCCGCATCTCGACATCGTGCGCGCAGTCTCCAAGATCGCGCACAAGGATCGCGACAAAACCGTCTCCAGCGAGATCAAACTGCCGTCGTATAAAGGCGGGTTGGAGCTTCTGGATCCCGGATTCAAACTGCGCGCCACGTGGTGGGGCCGCCCCCAAGTCTATGAGGGGACAGACGGACCGCTCGATCCGGTGTTCTCCGACTGGCCGCGCGATGCTCAAACTCTGTTCCACCATGCCAAAGCCGTCGCCTTTGACGGCGCGTTTGGGGCAGACACCGACAATAACGTCGACCCGCTGGCGCGCCGCATCGCGTCCGAAGCGCAGGACTGGATGACGTGGGCCAAAGACCACCTGAACGCGCCCGCGCTCAGTGACGACCAGCGTGCAGAATACCTTGCGTGGTGCCGCCGAACCTATGCTGCCGTGTTCGAAGCCGCGCGCCCCGGTGTCACGGACCCGCCGCGTGTCTGGAAGCGCTTCTTCAAACTGCGCAAGGCCCTGCACGAGATGCTGCCCAAAGCCATGCGCGCCAAACGCGAGGCGATCGTATCCTCGCATGGCCGCCGTAAGTCCAAGCTGGAAAACCTCTCTGACCCGATGCACCTTGCCGGAGCGTTCGACCAACAGCCCGGTACACCTGACCAGCTTTTCGGTTATGGTGAGAACATTCAGGACGAGGCCGACAGCCACCGTAATCGCACCCTTTTGCTGCAAAGCTGGGGGATGCCGAATGTCAGCTTTGGCGATGGCAATTTGAAAATCTGGCTGGCGGAAGACACGTTGACTCCGAACGCTTGGCAGTCTGTTATCGTCATGAATTCAGTGACTTAACCCAATCACTCCGCCGCGACATTGCTCGGCAGAACACGGGCGAGGGCGGTCAGCAACACATCCCCAATCGCGTCCACTTCTGCTTCGCTCAGATGTACGGGCAAGCGCACATCGCAGGCGCGCATCAACATGGCGCGGGTCTGAGGAAGCTCGGGCAGGTCCTCTATGAACTGCCAGTTCCAGAACGCGCGGGCATTGTCGTCGCTTTGACCAAACACCTGCACCTTCACGCCCAGAGTCCCGGCTTGTGCGGCAAAGGTGCGGATTTGTGCATCACTCAGCCCCTCAAGGTTAAATTGGATGGAATCCGGGGCGCGGTCCTCTCCGGGCAGCGGCTCCGGCACGTGAATTTGGGCGGCGCTGTTCAGCCGCTTGGCCAGCCGGTTGTGGTTCTCCAGCCCATCGCGGCAACGGCGTTCCAGTTCCGGCAATTGCGCGCGAATGACCACGGCGGACAAGTTTGACAGGCGCAGGTTATACAGCGGCAGTGTGTTCTGATGCCGCGCAAAGGCATCGTGCAATACGGTGTGCTTCTTCCAGTTGTGCTCATAGGCACCCGACATGATCACCGCGCGCGCCACAAGGTCCACATCATCTGTGATCAGGATGCCCCCTTCGCCTGCGTTAATCATCTTGTAGGACTGGAAGGAAAAGCACCCCACGCGCCCCAGCGTGCCGATTTTCTGACCGTGCCACGTGGTGCCCAAAGAATGCGCCGCGTCTTCGATCACCGGAATGTCGCGCGCGTCGCAAAAGGCGAGGATCGCATCCATATCAGAGGTATGTCCGCGCATATGGCTGATGATCACCGCATCAATATCTTGGTCCAGCTTGTCCTGAAAGTCATTAAGATCAATGCGATAGTCGTCCCGTACCTCACACAGAACCGGCTGGCACTCCGCATGCACCACGGCTGACGGAACGGCTGCAAAAGTAAAACCCGGGATCAGCACGCGCGCGGCTTTGGGCAGGTCCAGTGCTTTCAGCGACAGGAACAACGCCGCCGAACAGGACGACACGGCGAGCGCGTATTTCGTGCCCATCATCGACGCGAACTCTTGCTCCAACAGGGTCACCGGCGCGTTCTGTTCGGCGGTATAGCGGAACAGGTCCGCGCTCTGCATCAAGCGTTCGATTTCGATCATCACGCGGGCGGGGATCGGCTCTGCGCTATGGGGATCAGGCAAATCAGACATTTCGATTTCCTTAATTTAACATTCAGGTAATCTTAAACTGACTCGTGGCCGTGCGCAAAGAGGAATTCTTGTAAAACGCGAAAAGCGCGATCAGATGCCGAGCCGGTCGCGCAGCGAATACCACGTCATCGCCAGCGTCATCAGCGGTGTTCTAAACGCCGGACCTCCCGGAAATGGAGTCGCTGGGATCGCGGCCATCGTATCAAACCCGCTGGCGTCCCCGTCGATTGCCTTGGCCATCAACATGCCCGCATGGGTCGCGGTCCCAATCCCGTGCCCAGAATAGCCCGACGCCGACAGCATATTGGGCGCGACCCGACGCAGATAAGGCATCCGTTTCATCGTGATCGCCAGTGTGCCGCCCCAAGCGTAGTCGATCATCACATCGCTCAGATGCGGGAAGATTTCCAACATGGGTTTGCGCACCTTGGCCTTAATGTCGCTGGGGAAGCGGTCGCCATAACTTTCGCCCCCACCAAACAGCCGCCGTCCATCATGGGTCAGGCGGAAGTAGTTGATGACAAAGCGATCATCCGCAAT
>CAZDXI010000192.1:0-1546 GCA_964509095.1 uncultured Rhodobacterales bacterium | reverse complement strand
CGGCGACGTCTTGGGTCAGCACCTCTTTGACGCGATCCCCCAAGGGTTCCGTGACCGCAACGAAGTTATTAATCGGCATGACGTTCGCTGCAACTTGCCGGGACAGGCTTTGGGAATAGCCGTTGGTCGCGAGGATCACGTGGTTCGCCACCACGCGCCCAGCCCCGGTGCGCACGACAGCTTGCGTGCCTTTGGTGTCGATCCCGTGCACTTCGCTCAACTCGTGGATGCGTGCGCCCGCGATCTCCGCCGCCTCTGCCAGTCCCAAGGCGAAGCGCAGCGGATGCAGATGCGCGGCACCTTGATCCATGATGCCGCCTTTGTATTCGGGCGATGGGCAAAGCGCGCGAAGCGCCCCGGCATCCAGCTTGTCCAGCGCGTATCCATAATGCGCCTGCATGTGATCCGCATAGGCGTGCAGATGGGAGGTTTCCTTGTCGCTGGAAGCCGTCCACGCCACGCCGGGGCGCAAATGACAGTCAATTTTGTGCGTGTCGATAAGGCTGCGAACGAGGTCTTTGGCCTCTTCCCCAAGGTCCCAGAGGTGACGCGCGGCGTCCTTCCCGACCATGGCCTCAAGGGTGACCTGATCCTCCCGCTGACCTGATCCCAATTGCCCGCCATTGCGCCCCGATGCGCCAAAGCCGACGCGTTGGGCCTCAAGAACCACGACGTCATGGCCCATCTGCGCCAAGTGAAGCGCAGCGGACAGACCGGTGTAACCCGCGCCGATCACGCAGACATCCGCTTTGGTTTCGCCCTTGAGCAGCTTGAAGGGCTTCAGCGGTTCGGTCGTCGCCGCATACCAGCTTTCGGGATACTCTCCGCGTGTGTCGTTGATGTGCAGAAGTGTCATGGTTGTGTCCTTCGAAGGGCCGGCTCATCCACCCTGATGGGTGGCCTCGCGATCTGTGACCGAGACGTCTCCATCAGGAGCGGCGAGGGGTGCGTCACACGTTCAAAAGCAGATGCTCGCGCTCCCATGGGGAAATCACGGACAGGAATTCTTCGTATTCCGCGCGTTTCACGATGGAATAGACCCGCGCGAATTCCGGCCCCAAAACCTCGTGCAAAGCCTCGGCCTCGTCAAACTGATCAAGAGCCGCACCGAGCACACGAGGGATGTCGCCCTCGCCTTCATAAGCGTCACCCTTGAACTGTTTGTCGGGGCGGCGTTCTTCTTTCAGACCCAGCAGACCGCAAGCGAGCGACGCCGCGATCCCCAGATACGGATTGCAATCCATCCCCGCGATGCGGTTTTCCACCCGGCGCGCCTCGGGGCCGGACAGGGGCACACGGATCCCCGTGGTGCGATTGTCGCGCGCCCATTCCAGATTGATGGGGGCGGCGTGATCCTTCACAAACCGCCGATAGCTGTTCACATAAGGCGCCAGCACCGCCAAGGCGCTCGGCAAGTGGTTCTGCAACCCGGCGATGAAGTAGAAAAAGCTGTCCGTCTCCCCACCTTGAGGACCCGCGAACAGGTTCTTGCCGCTCTCCATATCGATGATCGAGTGATGGATGTGCATGGCTGAGCAGGGCTCGT
>CAZDXI010000191.1:0-6071 GCA_964509095.1 uncultured Rhodobacterales bacterium | reverse complement strand
AGCCGAACATGACGCCGATCTTCATGCGAATCTGGTTGATGAAGATCACCATACAGTTCGAGCGGCTGATCGAACCGGTCAGTTTGCGCATTGCCTGGCTCATCAGGCGGGCCTGCACGCCAACGGACGAATCCCCCATGTCGCCTTCGAGCTCTGATTTCGGCGTCAGCGCCGCAACCGAATCCACGATGACCATGTTCACAGCGCCAGCGCGCACCAAAGTGTCGGTGATTTCAAGCGCCTGTTCGCCAGTGTCAGGCTGAGAGATTAGCAACTCATCCAGATCAACACCCAGCTTGCGGGCGTATTGCGGATCCAACGCGTGTTCCGCGTCCACAAAAGCACAGACACCACCCGCCTTTTGCTGTTCTGCCACACAATGCAGCGTCAGCGTGGTTTTACCCGAAGACTCAGGACCATAGATTTCCACGATCCGGCCCATTGGCAGACCGCCAATTCCCAGTGCGATGTCCAATCCAAGTGATCCGGTCGAAGATGCCTTGATATCTTGAATGGCCCCCTCGTCACCGAGTTTCATAATGGATCCCTTACCGAACTGGCGTTCGATTTGGGCCAATGCACTGTCGAGCGCCTTTTGCTTATCGGCGTTTTGCTTGTTGCTCATGTTCAAAAGTTCTGCCGTTGCCATTCCTGTTTTCCCTTATTGTCACACCCGTGCCGGGGCGGCAATCACTGCCGATGTTCTGCTCTTGTTCTGTATGAGACCAAAAAGAGAACATTTCAATAAAATTCTTCACACTTCGAAGGTCGCACAGCGGATTTAACAAACGGTTGACGCGCGAAGAAATTGCAAGACAACGCCCTAAGATTTTGTTTACGTGAGGAAATAATAGGTGGTTCGTCAGTGCAGTTGGCGATGCACCGTCTCAGCCAAATCCGTGAGAGAAAACGGTTTTGGCAGGAACACAGAGTTTGGAATCCGGGCCTGCGTTTCGTCAAAACTGTCTTCGGCATAGCCCGACACGAACACGACTCTTGTGTCCGGGCGTTGCACCAATGCCTTTTGCACCCAGCTTGGACCGTCCATGCCCGGCATCACAACATCGGTTACGAACACGTCTATATTCAAAGACGCATCTTCAAGCGTTTCAAGTGCCGCTTCGGCGCTGTCAGCTTCCAGCACCGTGTAGCCACGCAAGCGCAGCGCACGACTGGCAAATGCGCGGACCGGGGCCTCATCTTCGACCAACAGAATCACACCCTCTCCATGAGATGGAAGCGGTTTGCTGGTCTCAGCCTCGACCTTGGTATCTGCCGCTTCGTCTTGCCGATCCTGAGCGGGCAGATACAGCGTGAACGTCGTACCCTGCCCCACAACACTGTCCAAAAATATAAACCCGCCGGTCTGCTTCACGATCCCGTAGGCTGTCGACAACCCCAGACCAGTCCCCTCATCCGTGCGTTTGGTGGTGAAAAACGGTTCAAACACTTTTTGGAGCTTGTCGTTCGGTATCCCAACGCCCTGATCAGACACCGTGACACAGACGTACACGCCTGCAGGCACAGTTGCGTTGTCACGGGACAAGGGTTCCTGCAACTCTGCGTATTCGCAAGTCAAACGGATTTCGCCGCCCTCTGGCATCGCGTCGCGGGCGTTCACCACGAGGTTCATGAGAACCTGTTCAAGCTGGCGTTTGTCGGCCCGGATTTGCGGCAGCACGGGATCATAGCTTGTGTGTAACGACACACGTTCGCCCACAAGGCGGTTCAACAAGTGCGTCAGATCCGCCAGAGTATCCCGCATATCAATTGTTTTGGGCCGCAGCGTTTGCTTACGGGAAAACGCCAACAGCTGGCTGACCAAAGCCGCGGCGCGGTTAGCATTCTGGTTGATCTGGACGAGGTCCGCGTAGTCAGGGTCACCTTGGTCGTGGCGCAACAGCAGCAAGTCACAATGCCCTGAAATTGCTGTCAAAAGATTGTTAAAGTCATGTGCAACACCGCCCGCCAGTTGACCAATCGCTTGCATCTTTTGGCTTTGAACGAATTGCGCTTCCAAGGTCTTCAGTTCAGTTGCATCATTCAACACCGCGATAAGCGCGGGCCCATCTTCTGTGTCAATTGGGGTCAAAGTGACCTGAACAAACACCTCTTTGTCGGAACGGCGCAAACGCAGGAATTCCGAATTCTGCCCGGCGCGTCCGTCGATCGTGTCACGCAACCAATCGCGAATTGACCGACCCAGGCCCTCCATCAACTCTGACAAAAGCACGCCTTCGATCAGCTCATCGCCAAGTAAAGCCCGAGCAGAGGCATTGTAGGCCAAAACGTCCCCTTCCGGAGACGCACGCAGCAAAGGAACTGGCAGTTCTTCCGTCGCCTGCCAGCCTTGCGGTCGGCCAGGTCCGGACGCTGGCAAGAGGTATAAAGCCCTGCGCCCTGCACCCGCATCTATTTCGAAAGGCAACACGTGCTGCTTGCCGTCACTGGTCGAAATCTGAGCGATCTCCGCGTTGCGCATCGGTAGTCGAGAAAAGATTCTGTCCAACGCTTTGACGCGACGCCCGATCAATTGCCGCGCGCTATCATTCATCGACAAGATCGCATCACCCCGACCCAGAATTATCATGGGCAGTTGCGGTGCAGAAGATCTTGAGGTCGCTGCTTTTTCCTGAATGTCTTCCAACCGCCAGACAAGCCGCGTAGCGCCCATGCGGTGTGCGGACAAGCGCACATGCCCTTTGCGGGTCACGACTTCCTCGCGAGCGGCCCCGGCCTCATCAACGGCGCTGCGCAGCCGCGAAATGATTGGCGCGGGATTGGCAAAAATCTGTTTTAGTGACCCGCCAAGGCTGTCACTCAACCGACCATCACAGCGCAGCCGAGCGGCTTTGTTCGAAAACAGAACCACACCTTCATCATCAGAGATGAAACTGGGGATGATGTCTTCAGCAATGAAATTGGACATGGCGTCTGCTTCAAGCCTGTCCAGAATATCCGTGCGCCACCAGGCAATCATGAACGCGAACATCAGCGAGATCAGCGCCGTTGCCGAAGCAATGATTGCCACGCGCGGTGTACCGGCAGGCGCGAGAAACGACAGCAAAACAAGCAGCGACATTGCAAGAAACAAGCTGTTTTTCTTGCCGCGCGCACGCTGGGCAATATCCACCAGTCGTGTTCCACGCCTAATTGTCGCTGACATACTTGTCCCCGTGAGACGATTCGTTACCGGACATTACGTAAGCAATTGGTTAATTGTCGCTTAATCTGACCGCTCAATAACGGGAAAAGTACACCATCTGCGGTTGTAAGTCTAAGGCTTCCGCGTCCGCTGAAACTGAGCGAGGTAAAACCCGTCGCCATGCTCAGACACGAACCAGCGTTTTTCCTGCATCAAGGCCCAGTCAGGAAAAGAGGCTAAAAACCAGTCTTTCTGGTCTTCGTTTTCAGCCTTCAACAGGGAGCACGTGACGTAAGCAATACTTCCACTTTCACTAACAAACCTTTGCGCCGCTTCAAGAATATCTCGCTGCATATGAACTAGGTCCTCTAGCGTGTTACGTTCGAAACGCCACTTTGCGTCCGGGGCCCGACGCCACGACCCGCTGCCGGAACAAGGCACATCAAGCAAAACCAGATCGAAGGCACTAAAGCCAATCTGAGCCCGATCCTTTAGAACGATAACATCAGCCCCAGAGCGTTCCGCTCGATTTGGAATGTCTCGCAATCGCGCCGCATTGGCATCATGCGCCGTCACCGCACCGCCGGTTCTGGCCGCCAACGCCAGTGACTTCCCGCCACCACCAGCACAAAAATCCAGTAGATTGGGCGCATCTGGCAATATCAGCGCGTCGATCACCGCCTGACTGCCGGCGTCTTGCATCTCGAACATGCCGTTAAGAAAAGACTGTGTACCCGTCAGCCCTTTTGCTGCGCCATCTATGGTCAAAGCTGTTTCGCAAAGCGGGTTTGCATGGCATTTAAACCCTTCAACGCGCAAAGCTTTTTCAAGCTCGCCCCGCGTCACACGCGCCCGATTGGCACGGATAGAAACGGGGGCTCGTTCCGCCAGAAGTCGAGCCTGCGCCCAAGCTACGTCAATGCCAACGTCTTCGCTGAGTGCCTCAAAGACCCAATCCGGCATGTTCGGATGCTCAGCCGGGGCTGCTTGCGAACGTTCATCGGCCGTCAATTGCGGTGGCGCATGACCAAGACCTGTGAACACTTCGTCCAGTGGAACACCGGACAATTGCAACAAGCGGATCATCATCTGCCGACCTGTTGAAAGACTTGAATCCCTGGGCGTATCACCCTGACAAGATTGATACTTTCGAATTACATCGAAAACGTAGTCACGTACCGCCGCGCGATCTTTAGATCCAGCAAAGCGGCTGCGTCGCGCCCACCGCGTCAGCGCTTTCTCTGCAGGTTGACCCTCCAGAATTTCATCAAGAACCTCAATGGCCGCAGCCACGCGCGCACCAGGGGTCATGCGTCACATAATCCGGTAGTTCGGGCTTTCGCGCGTGATTTGTACGTCATGCACATGGCTTTCTTTCAGCCCGGCCCCGGTGATCTTTACGAATTGGCAGTTCTTGCGCATCTCTTCGACGGTCGCGCAGCCTGTGTAACCCATCGCCGCACGCAAACCGCCTACCATCTGATGCACAACGGTGCTGGCGCTGCCTTTGTATGGGACCTGCCCCTCAATACCTTCCGGAACCAGTTTGTCGTTGGCCGCGTCTTTTTGGAAATATCGATCTGCGGAGCCTTGCGCCATTGCACCAAGGCTCCCCATTCCGCGATAACTCTTGAAGCTACGCCCTTGATATAAAATTACTTCTCCGGGGCTTTCGTCTGTACCTGCAATCATCGACCCAACCATCGCGCAAGACGCGCCCGCGGCAATCGCCTTGGCAAAATCGCCAGAGAACTTGATCCCCCCGTCTGCGATCACAGGAATATCCCCTGCAGCCGCCGCGCAATCCATGATTGCGGTCAATTGCGGAACGCCGACCCCTGCAACCATGCGCGTTGTACAGATCGATCCCGGCCCAATCCCGACCTTGATTGCGTCTGCGCCTGCATCGATCAGTGCACGCGTGGCTTCACCAGTGGCCACGTTACCAGCAACGACTTGAACTTCATTGGATAAGCCCTTGGCCCGAGTAACAGCTTGGGCAACGCCCTCTGAGTGACCATGCGCCGTGTCGATAACGATCATGTCCACGCCTGCATCGACCAGCGCTTGCGATCTTTCAAACCCGGCATCGCCCACGGTAGTCGCCGCGGCCACGCGCAAACGACCCAGTTGGTCCTTACATGCAGTTGGGTTCAGCACGGCTTGCTCTGTGTCTTTCAGGGTCAGCAACCCTGTCAGCTTGCCTTCCCCATCGGTCACCAAAAGCTTCTCGATCCGACGTGCCTTCATCAGACTGATAGCCTCGTCGCGGTCAGCGGGTTCGCGCAGTATTGCCAGATCCTCGGACGACATCATGACCCGCACCGGCGTGTTATCTTGTTCGGCAAAGCGCATATCGCGGTTCGTCACGATCCCCAGAACCCGGCGATCCTTGTCGACCACGGGGAAACCGGTAAAGCCATATCGCTCTGTCAGAGCTTTTGCATCGGCCAGTGTCTGCTCCGGAGACAGCGTCACAGGATTGTAAACTATCCCGCTTTCAAAGCGCTTTACGCGGCGTACTTCGCGTGATTGCTCGTCCACTGTCAGGTTGCGGTGGATCACCCCCATCCCGCCAGCTTGCGCCATCGCAATTGCCATGCGCCCTTCCGTCACTGTGTCCATCGCAGAACTCAGCAGCGGGATGTTCAACGCAATCGACTTCGTCACAAAAGTCCGTGTGTCGGCAGTCGCAGGTAGAACGCTGCTTGCCCCCGGCACAAGAAGAACATCATCAAATGTGAGCGCCTCACGAATCTCCATGTGCATACCTCGCTTGGGGAGTGGCCGTTTGGCAGTTTCCTATTTCATGGCCTTGCGGAAATGAAAAGAGCCAATGCGCGTCTCTTGCGACTCCCCGCGCGCTGGCGCAGCATCGCGCCAAACGAAAGGACACTTATGGCACATGGATATGACAGTGGGAGGC
>CAZDXI010000190.1:0-6072 GCA_964509095.1 uncultured Rhodobacterales bacterium | reverse complement strand
TCCCCCTGATCTAACTTGCACTGTGCCAGTGCAAGAACGTGCACGGGTGCCGCGTCCAGAGAAACCGCTTTGGAAAAGCTGCGTTCCGCCTCCGACAGGCGATGGTCTTCCAGTTGCGCGCCACCTGTGTTGAACCAAAGTTTGGGGTTCTTCGGGTCGCGTTTCAGAGCGCACTGGTAAATGTCGATTGCGCGTTTGGGCTGACCCAAATGGCGGAACGCTGCGGCACGGATATCGCGCACGGTCGGATGATCAAGTGACAGGTCTTCTGAGAAAGTCAGAGCTTGCGTGACGTTGCCACGGTTCCAAAGCGCCAAAAGGTCCGGCACGCGCGGGTCGTTCTGATCCAGTTCGGCCAATCCTTGCCGTGCGCGGGAATTTGCTGGAAACCGAGCGAGAACCTGACCATACAGGTCCCTTGCTTGGACGTAGTCCCCAGCACGTGCAGCGGACCGCGCTTTGGCGATTAAATTTGGAGCTTTGAACCTGACGACGCTCATATTGCGATCGCTAAGTTGAAATCCTTTAGATTCGGTTGTGCTCACTGAGTTCTGGAAACAGTTTTAAATTTTCGGGAAAATTGTGTGGCCGGTTGTCAACGTTTTGCCCCATTATCGGCATAAATTTACCGATAGCCGCATTGGCAAGTCGCTCGGGCTGCCCTATCCCTTAACATTCAGTTAACGAGTGGACTGACCACAAATCAAGGGGATGAGTGAAGTGTCTGGTAATGCACCTTCGTTTGATACAACCGTAAACGTATCTGGGCCTTTGTCTGGCCAAAACCTCACTGGAACTGTCGGCTATGATCTGATTTCGTTCGCGTCTTTCACAACCGACCTGATCGTCGATTTGACGACGGGCGTTGCGGAAGAGTCAGGAAACGTCAACACGGCGACGTTCAGCGATTTCGAAGCTGTCCGGACCGGCAGCGGCATGGACGCAATCCGCTGGGGTTTGACCAGCGACGCGATTGCTAACCCGGGCTACTTCGATGGCGGAGCTTCAAACTTTGACGTGTTCCGGATCGCGGACATCACATTGGGTGCGGGTCAAGAAGTGCAAGGTGTTGACCTGACGGCTGGATGCGTCTTTGGCGTAGACGGTGCGAACGCTGTCGATTTCGCTATTCTCGAAAATCTGGAATGGCTGACGATCGACGCTGATGGTGATTTCGACATCACCGGCACGGACGGTGTCAACGTTCTGACCATGCGCGGGACTGGCAATGACACGATCATGGGTCTGGGCGGCGACGATCAGATCAGCGGCGGCGCGGGTGACGACATCATCGACGGCGGCGAAGGCGAAGACTCCGCGCTTTATCTGGAGGCGACCTCGGGTGTGACGGTCTACCTTAAGTTCGACGGACGCGACGTTGGCGGCGGAATGGGCGCTGACGAGTTCATCGATATCGAAAACCTGTTTGGCTCCAACTTCAATGACCGTCTGGTTGGCGACGAAAACAACAACGAGCTTCTTGGCTTTGAAGGCAATGATGTTCTCAAAGGCAAGGGCGGCAATGACGTTCTGGCGGGTTACGAAGGCGATGACCGCCTGTTCACTGGTGCTGGCAATGACTTGCTGTCCGGTGGTGAAGGATCGGACATTCTGATTGGCCTCGCGGGTGTCGATAACCTGAGTGGCGGCGACGATCGTGACTTCGTGTATGGCGGGCGCGACAACGACACTGCACGCGGTGGCGCGGGCGACGATGAAGTGCGCGGCAACTTGGGCAATGATACATTGTTCGGTGACGCCGGTGCGGACGACTTGCGCGGCGGCGGCGGCAACGACATCATGGAAGGTGGTCTTGATAACGACTTCCTGTTTGGTGAAAACGGGGCCGACATCCTGTTTGGTGGCGAAGGCAACGACGTCATGACAGGCGGCAAGGGCGCCGGCGAACTGGACGGCACGAAAGACACATTTGTGTTTGCAGCCGGTGGCGCGTTCGACCGTATCAAGGATTTCGAGGACGGCATCGACGTGCTGGGTCTGAATTCCTTCGGCTTTACCGATTTCACAACCGAAGTTCTGACATTGGCGAGCGATACAGCAACGGGCATGCGCATCGACTTTGGCGGCGGCGACATCCTGTTCCTTGAAGGGTTCGCAGTCGCGGACTTCGACGCATCGGACGTTGTCCTGTAAACACAGAGCTTACGTGCTTATCAAATTGCAAGGCCCGCGGCATTAGACTGTCGCGGGCCTTTTCGTATTCGGTTCCCTGTGAAAGAGGCGGGCAGAAATTTGCGCCTTGCTGCTAAGGCGAAGTTCCGTGCCGAGTGTTGGGGTTCGGCGCGGTGCCGCAAACTTCTGCCCTGTCACTCGGTCCCTTTGTTTGAAAGGGACGAGCGATGATGTGACTTGAGCCGACTAGCTGCCCGTGGACAGCAGTGCCTCTATCGCGCGCGTTGTGTGTTCTGCGCTTTCGTATGCGTCGGTCCTGTTGCTTTGGCTCAGGTGGTCTGTGACGTCTTTCATGACGCTCAGGGCCCAGATTGGTGGTTTCGGTCGGGCGGGTGTGAAGTCCAGTACATTGGTGTTCTGAGTTGCGTTTGTCTTGCTGTGCGCCATTCGCGTGTATCTGCTCTTTGTTTTTTTTGGGGTCGTCGTGGACTGCCTGTGTCCAAACCCCGGCAACATCCACGCAGTTTGATCGTACTGCTTGAACCGGTGTTGAAGAATTGCGCATATTGCGAAAAGATATTTCGAGAATTCCGAATAAAAGAGAATGGCATGCTGATAGAAAATCTTCGGCTTTTTCTGAGGATTGTGGAACGTGGTGGTCTTGCTGTGGCGGGACGTGAAATCGGTTTGTCACCTGCCACGGTCACTGAGCGTTTGGCCGCGCTTGAGGCGCATTACGGCGCACGTCTTTTGACGCGGACTACGCGTTCGGTGAGTCTAACAAGTGAGGGCCGATCTCTCGTTAAGCGAGCAAAACGCATCATTGCAGAGGTTGAAGACGCCGAAGCTCTCATCAAGCTGAGAGCCGATGACGTCGCAGGACCTATCCGAGTGACGGCAACACATGATCTGGGCCGACATCAGCTTGTGCCAATTCTGGACTCGTTTATTGAACGATATCCCGATGTCAGCATTGATCTGATCCTCAGCGATGCGATCATTGATGTGGTCGATCAGGGCGTCGATTTCGCGCTGCGTTATGGGGATTTGTCAGACAGTTCGATGAAATCGAAAAAAGTCAGGGACAATCGCCGGATTGTGTGTGCATCGCCAGACTATCTCGCGCGCCAGGGTGTTCCCCAGCATCCGGATGACTTGGTACATCACAATTGCATCGTCATTCGGTATGGCATTCGCACGGTTCAGGATTGGGGCTTCATTGTCGATGGGCGACGCAAAACGTACCGCGTGTCAGGTAATCGCACCGCGAATAACGGGGATCTCGTGCGTCACTGGTGTCTTCTGGGCAAGGGGCTGGTTTATAAATCTGAATGGGATGTTCGAAATGATCTGGATCGGGGCGCTTTGGTGCCGGTGCTGGAAGCATTCGAAACACCCCCCAACTGGCTGCGCATTATTTATCCTGCTGGCGCCGTGCAACCGCGGCGCGTTCGGCTGCTAATGGACTATCTTGCAGAGGTCTTTCCCATGGAAAACGCCGCCCAGAGCGATCTGAGCGGCGTTTGGTAGGTCTGCAAAAGATGGGCGTGCTTAGAAGCCCAGACCTTCGTATTTCTTTTTGAACTTGGACACGCGGCCGCCGGTATCCAGCAGACGTGCGCCACCGCCGGTCCATGCCGGGTGCACAGTCGGGTCAATGTCGAGCGCGAGCGTGTCGCCTTCGGCACCCCAGGTGGATTTCATCTGGATGATTGTGCCGTCCGTCATTTTGACGTCGATCAGGTGATAATCGGGATGTGTATCTTTTTTCATGACTTACGCCTTTGCCTTCTTGGGCTTGTAGGTGCTGTCTTCGGCGATACGCGCGGACTTACCACGACGCGAACGCAGGTAGTACAGCTTGGCGCGGCGCACACGGCCACGGCGCACAACTTCGATGCTGTCGATATTGGTGGAATAGAGCGGGAACACACGTTCCACACCTTCACCAAAGGAAATCTTGCGAACCGTGAAGGAGCCGGCGATGCCATGGCCATTGTTGCGCGCGATGCACACACCTTCGTAGTTCTGTACGCGGGAACGGGTGCCTTCGGTGACTTTGAAGCCAACACGAATGGTGTCGCCCGCTTTGAAATCGGGAATGTCTTTCCCGAGGGAGGCGATCTGTTCCGCCTCCAGTTCTGCGATCAGGTCCATCTGATCTACTCCTATTTGCCCATGGTTTGCCCACGGAGGTTTTCGCGTCCTGCTGAACTCTGTGTCTTCACCGGGTCCACGTTCCGTGCCCGCCAGAGGATCAGGTCGTCATTCCTTATCGTATGCGCTGGCAGCTCCAGGAGGCTGAAGAAAGCCCCAATAGCCAACGCGCCCGACTCGGTATTCCGGGCCAGACCGCTGCGTATTAGGAGCAAACGGCGTTCGGATCAAGGGGTTTGCCGCAGGGCCTGGACGCTGCACGCACGTTCTGAGCCACAATGCGTGCAATGCACAAGCCCCACGGCTCGTGCTACCTAGGCGACGACCTCACCCAGAAGCATTTCCGGAGTTGTGTTGGTGAAGTTCGTTATGTCGTCCAGGACTGGGCCAGAGGCCTGCAGGGCGCCGGTCATCGAGGCTTCGTCCGCAAACATCAACGTCGCAATGGCGTAAATCCCTGCCGGGGCGCCAGGACCACCGGCAAGGCCTTTGGTCACAAGAGTATCCTTCAGGAATTCGCCCATGTACTGATCAACAATTTCCATGTGCTTGCTGAAGTAATAGTCGTAATCGAATGACGTGTCGCTTTTGATTGGGTAAATGACTTGAACTGTGGATGTCATGTTGGCCTCTCCCTTGGAAATGCAGTCACGCTACCACCTTCGAGAGAAAGGCCAAAGCGAGATTCCGACCTCAGAGTTCGACGCGGACCTCGTGCAGCCAGAGCTTGGGCGGGCGCGACAGCATGAAAACGACCACATCGGCCAGATCGTCTGGTTCGGTAAAAATGTGATTGGGGACGTCTTCACCGGCTTTGGCAAACATATCGGTGTTGGTGCCGCTTTGGTACAGGCCAGCGACGCGCACTCCGTTGGCGGTCTCGTCTTCTTTCAGCACATCCGTGAATCCGCGCACGCCGTATTTGGTCGCGGAGTATACCGACTGACCGGCTTGCGCGACAATACCGGATTTCGATGCGATGTTCAGGATCGCGGCGTCTTCGCGGTCGCGCATTTGCGGCAAGATTGCGCGGGTCAGTTGCATCAAGGCCGTCAGATTGGTCTGAACCGTCGTGACCAGCATATCGGCATTGATCGTGTCTAGAGGTCCGGCCTTGTGCCACACACCCGCGTTGTTGATCAGGATATCCACGCCGTCAAAATCGCGCAGGATTGTGTTGGCCGTGGACGCGATGGCTTCCGCGTCCATGAAATCCACTGAATAGCTACGCGCCTCTGCGGCGCCAAGCGCTTCTGTTTCGGCGCGCACGGCCTCTAGCCGGTCGGCGTTGCGACCCAAAATGGCGAGCCGACATCCTTCGGCTGCAAGTTTCAGGCAGATGTGCCGCCCGATCCCGTCGCTACCACCGGTGACGATGACTGATTTACCCTTGAGGTCCATTGGGTTGGTCCTTTTCTGTTCAGTGATTTAGCCAAGGGACGGTGTGTCCTGACTAAAGATATTGACCCAGCCCGCGCCACGTCGTTGCCAGATGGAGCTGACATACATCGTCTCGGCACCTTTGCCGCCGGGGCGGGAGAAGGTGGCGCGGTAGGTGAGTAGGGCGTGGGATGGGCCAAGGGGGCGGCTTTGGGCATCTGACAACGAGAACCGGGTGACGGTGGGGCCGAAGTCGAGTTGACCGGTGTGGTCGGATTTGTCCGCCAGTCCGTCGGGGTAGACGCCGAGGAAGGTGTCGGCCAATGCGCTTTCATCCGCGTCCGTGTCGCCGTCCACCAGCGCTTGCCAGACCGCAGTTTCCACAGCGAGAAGTGTGTCGGT
>CAZDXI010000189.1:0-6096 GCA_964509095.1 uncultured Rhodobacterales bacterium | reverse complement strand
AGGTAGGGCTCAACGTAGATGTTAAGCTCTCGCAACCAAACGCCAGATTCGAAAAAGCGCCACCGGTAGACCGCAGCGTGTCTATTGCGCAGTGGACTGCGTCCTTGACTCCGCGCCTGGCGAAACCGTCAGCTTTCGGTAACACGCTCCGCCGTCCATAGCCCTAATTGGCGCGCGGCCGCGACTGTCAGCTTTTCCGGGTCCGCCGTGTCGATATCGCGTTCAAACTGATAGCGCTTTACGGCGGCGCGGGTGGAGCTATCCATCTGTCCGGTAATGCTGCCGCCATAGTGGCCGCGAAGTTCCAGAGCACGCTGCACAGAAGACACGAAATCCGGCGTCAGATCCGTGGGGCAAAGGATTTGGAACCACTGTTCCTGCCGTTCTTGCACGATTACGGGACGGGACTGGCTGCGGTAGATTGGCGGGGACTGGATCGTGCCGGTCGAGGAAATCTGTGCAGGTTGGATCAGCACGTCTTCATCAATGGTTTTGATCACTGCGGGTGTTTCGGTCTTGTCCCAGCATGTGCCGGGGTTGGTATCCGCAGGGTTTGGCAACTCTGCCGTCAGGAGGGCGGGTTCTTGATCGCGGGTGACGGTAGACGGTTCAGTGCATGCAGCGCACACGAGTGCTGCGACGATCACAAGATGGGGTTTCATATCTGCTCGGGCCTCTTTCGGGCGTTGTTGGCGAAGACCATACCCGAGTCGGTGGTACTTGCCTAGCCGCGCCTGTCTTTGCTGTCCCATGTCTCTGTGCGGAATTGCGCCGGAAGTTCGCGGGGCAGGGCGGTGTCGCTGTCCTCAACCGGTTGCACAAGGCGGTCGAGCAGGTGGGAGATATCCTCGACCTGTTCGGAAACCACGTGTGTGACGTTGTGCGCGCGTTGCAAGCGGCCCGTAACGCGTAGCATCCGGCCCGCGATAACAGCGCGGCGGAACTTTTCATACATGGCGCGCCAGACGATGATGTTCACTACGCCAGTTTCGTCCTCCAACGTCAGAAAGATTACGCCCTTTGCGGTGCCCGGACGCTGGCGCAGGATCACGAGGCCCGCAACCGTGATGCGCGCGCCATCCGGCGGCAGACCCAGATCGCAGGCGCGCAACGCGCTTGGCGGCAGTGGCCAGCGCGCAGCTCGGGCCGGGGTGGAAGGCAGCACCATCATGAGAACAAAGATAGAACATTTGTGTGGTGTCGCAAGCCCTATCCCACAATGTCGCAAAAGGGGCTGGCAGGCCGGCGCGGGCGCGACTAGGTATAGCGCGACATCAAGACGAATAGAGGGCGAAGATGGCCAAGATTACCTATATCGAGCATGGCGGAACCGAGCATGTGGTTGAAGTTGCCAACGGGCTGACCGTGATGGAAGGCGCACGCGACAACAACATTCCCGGCATCGAAGCCGATTGCGGCGGCGCCTGCGCCTGTGCGACCTGCCATGTCTATGTGGACCCGGCCTGGGTCGAAAAGCTTCCGGCCAAGGAAGACATGGAAGAGGACATGCTGGACTTCGCCTATGAGCCCAATCCGGACCAGTCGCGTCTGACGTGCCAGTTGAAGGTGACGGATGCGCTCGACGGGCTGATCGTACGGATGCCCGAAAAGCAGATATAAATATGACTAACGCGCCGCGTCACGCGCAAGGCCGCTGGAGCCATCGGGCCCGCGGCGCGTGGATAGGTGTAGGCCTGTGGTTGGCATCGCTGACACCCGTGATGGCCTGTGTGATTCCACCGCTGAGCCAGCCGGGCGTGGTTGAGTCCTCCATCGTCACAGATGGCGAATTCAAGGCGTGGTACGCGGATCTGTCGGATCGGTACGGGCACGCCGTGCTTGGCGATGCGCTGGAGCCGACCTCGCTGCATTTTCTGAGTCCAATCACATCCGCCCAATGCGGTTTGAAGGTGACGCTGGAACGTCCGCATGTGTTCGAGGATGTGGCCCCAAGATTGTTTGACCTCACAGGCGACGGCGTCCCGGAACTGATCACTGTGCGCAGTCATGAAGCAAAAGGCGCACAGGTTGCGGTCTATCAGGCGGACCGGGTGAACGGCATGAAACTGCTGGCCACAACGCCCTATATCGGGACGCGGAACCGATGGTTAGCGCCGGTTGCGATTGACGATCTGGATGGGGATGGCGCGTTCGAGATTGCGTTTGTAGACCGACCGCATCTGGCGCGAACATTGCGGGTCTGGAGATATCGAGACGGCACCCTGACGAACATCGCTAATCTGCAAGGGCTAACCAATCACCGCATCGGTGAAGACTACATTACCGGTGGCCTGCGCGATTGCGGGCAAGGGCCGGAAATGATTGTGGTTGATGCGTTCTGGCAGAACATCATGCGTGTGACGCTGTCGCCCGAGAAGCTGTCTGCGGAGAGGTTGGCGCCGTTCAACGGGCGCGCGTCTGTCGATCATGTGCTGAACTGCGGTTAATGCCTGTGGCTCACAAGAATACAGTCATCCAGTCCATCAACTTGGACGGAGAGTCGGTTTGCGTCGACGTTTTCCAAAGACCCAATGGCACGTTTGGCTTTGATGAGTTCCGGCGCGATGCAGAAGACGGGCGCGGCTGGTTCAGCATCGGACATTTCGGCGACAGGGTTTTTGGTAGCGCTGATGAGGCCATGGCTGCTGCGAAGCAGCTAGTCGCGTGGTTGAACGACTTCTGAACCTAAAGTGCGCGCCAGCCGATGTCCCGACGACAAAACCCTTCGGGCCAGTCGATCTGATCCACGAGTGCATAGGCGCGTTGCTGAGCTTCTTGCAGCGTCGCGCCGCGCGCGGTTGCGTTCAGCACGCGCCCTCCGCTGGCCGTGACTTTGCCGCCTGCTTCGGTTGTGCCAGCGTGAAAGACCATGTGGAAGCTGTCCTCTGCGCAGGCGTCGAGGCCATTGATGACGGAGCCTTTTTCGTAGGAACCGGGGTAGCCTTTGGCTGCAAGAACCACGGTTAATGCGTGGTCATCGGCCCAATTTACCCGCGCTTCTGATAGTCTGCCATCGGCTGCGGCGTGCATCAGGTCAAACACCTGCGCGCCCAGCCGCATCATCAGCACCTGGCATTCCGGATCGCCAAAGCGGACATTGTATTCCACCAGCCGCGCCTGACCATCCTTGATCATCAACCCGGCATACAGCACGCCTTGATAGGGCATGCCGCGTCGCGCCATCTCGGCCATCGTGGGGCGGATGATCTGCTCGACCGCTTGCTCGGCAATCGTAACCGTCAGAACAGGAGCGGGAGAATAGGCGCCCATGCCGCCTGTGTTCAGCCCAGTATCACCTTCGCCGACTCGCTTGTGGTCCTGAGCGGTGCCGATGGGCAAGACGTCTTCGCCATCAACCAAAACGAAAAAGGACGCTTCTTCTCCGTCCATGAATTCTTCGATCACGACTTCGGCTCCAGCGCCTCCGAACGCTCCGCCGAACATATCGTCCACAGCGTCCAGTGCTGTAGCCTCGTCCATCGCAACGATCACACCTTTGCCAGCAGCCAAACCGTCAGCCTTGACCACGATTGGCGCGCCGTGTGCCTTGATATACGCCTTGGCGTCGTCCGCATTGGTGAAGTGTCCATACCCCGCTGTGGGCGCATTGGCCGCGGCGCAGACTTCCTTCGTAAAGCTTTTGGACGCTTCCAGTTTCGCAGCATCCGCTGATGGGCCGAAGACCAGAACACCAGCTTCGCGCAGGCGGTCTGCCACGCCGCTTGCCAGTGGAGCCTCCGGCCCGACAATCACGAAATCAATGCTCTCGGCTTGGACAAATTCCACAACCGTGCCGCCATCCTCGATGTCGAACGTGGCGCATTCTGCGATCTGCGCAATGCCTGCGTTGCCCGGAGCCACCACCAGCCGATCGCATTTGGGGTTCTGCGCGACGGCCCATGCCAGCGCGTGCTCGCGTCCGCCGCTTCCGAGGATCAGGATGTTCATGCTACGCGCCCCCTTGGTCTTTTGTACGTCGCGTTCTAGGCTGTGGGCAAGAGCAGCACAAGGGACACGGGATGGACCTTCTGGACGATCCACAACCGGGCAGCAATACGCCGGAATTCACTGTCGGCGAAATCGCGGGCGCGGTGAAAAAGCTGGTGGAAAGCGAACTTGGCTGGGTGCGGGTAAAGGGCGAAGTGGGCCGCGTGGTATTGGCGCGCTCGGGTCATTTGTATTTCGACCTAAAGGATGACCGCAACGTGCTGTCTTGCATGACGTGGAAAGGGCAGGTGCCGGGTTTGGGCGTTATGCCGGAAGAAGGCATGGAGGTCGTTGCCGAAGGGCGCATGACCGCCAGTGGCTTCCAATCCAAGTTCTCTTTAAATGCTCAGAACATTGCCGTCGCCGGTGAGGGCGCTTTGATGGCGCTGCTCGAAAAGCGCAAGAAAGCTCTGGCGGCGGAAGGCCTGTTTGATCCGGCACGTAAGAAGCCGCTGCCTTACCTGCCTGATATTATTGGCGTTGTGACCTCACCCCAAGGGGCTGTGATCCGCGACATCTTGCACCGTCTGCGGGATCGGTTCCCACGCAAGGTGCTGATTTGGCCAGTGGCGGTGCAAGGACAGGCCTGTGCGCCCGAAGTTGCCCGCGCCATCGAAGGGTTCAACAAGCTCAGCGTCGGCGGTGCCATGCCGCGCCCGGATCTGTTGATTGTGGCGCGGGGCGGTGGTTCGTTGGAGGACCTTTGGGGCTTTAACGAGGAGATCGTCGCGCGCGCTGCTGCGGGTTCGGACATCCCGTTGATCTCTGCTGTTGGGCATGAAACCGACACCACTCTGATTGACTTCGTTTCGGATCAACGCGCACCCACGCCCACAGCGGCGGCTGAAATGGCGGTGCCCGTGCGGCTCGACCTGCTTGCCTGGACAAGCGAAGTAGACGCACGCCTCGAACGGGCGTTGGTCACAACTGTCGAGCGGCGCAAGCAACGGTTGCGCGATTTGTCCCGCGCATTGCCTGCACCGGAGCGGTTGCTGGAAACAGCAAGGCAGCGGCTGGATGCGTCAGATCGGCTTGGGCCTGCCTTGCTGTCTTCGGTGGCGCAGCGCCGGGCCAGACTGACTGAAGTTTCTGCTGGATTGCGACCGCAAGTTCTGCGTGCGTCCCTTGCCCAACGATGGGATAAAGTACAGCGCGACGCCGCGCGTCTTGGACCCACGCTGCAACGCGCGGTTCAAGCGCAACGCAAGGAACTCACCCAACAAACGCGCCGTTTCCGTCCAGAGGTTCTGCAACGCGACGTCGCACAAAGACGCGAAAGGCTGGACCAGCGCATCACTGCGCTGGCCGCGGACGGTCGTCAAAGACTGGACCGTTTGACCGCGCGGCTCGATTCACTTGACCGCTTGCGCCAAACGCTAGGCTATGAGGCGACGCTTCAGCGCGGATACGCTGTCGTGCGCGGTGACGGGGGCGTGGTGACCACATCAAAAGCTGCCAAGAAAGCCTCTGCGCTCGAAATTCAGTTTGCGGATGGGCGGCTTAGTGTAGGAGCGGACGCGTCGCGCCCCGCCAAACCTTCAACAAAACCTAAAAAACCAGCGCCAGAGCAGGGTAACCTGTTCTGATCCCCACTTTCACTTTGCCCCATATATCCCGGGGGAGTCGCGGCACGCGACGGGGGCTGGCCCCCAAAACAAAACGCGCGACTGACAGATCGCGCGTTTCAAGTTTAAGCTAGTGCCGAACTCAGCGGTTCATGCGGTTTTCAATCAGATCATCAACCACACTCGGATCGGCTAGGGTTGAGGTGTCCCCCAGTGCCCCAAAATCATCCTCGGCGATTTTGCGCAGGATGCGGCGCATGATTTTGCCCGAGCGTGTTTTTGGCAGACCCGGCGCCCATTGGATCATATCGGGTGACGCGATGGGGCCAATTTCCTGCCGCACCCAGTTGCGCAACTCCTTGCGCAGGTCTTCGGACGGCTCTTCTCCGGACATCAGCGTGACATAGCAGTAAATCCCTTGCCCCTTGATGTCATGCGGGTAGCCGACAACCGCGCTCTCGGCGACTTTTTCATGCGCGACCAACGCGCTTTCGACCTCTGCCGTACCCATGCGGTGGCCGGACACGTTGATGACGTCATCCAC
>CAZDXI010000188.1:0-6131 GCA_964509095.1 uncultured Rhodobacterales bacterium | reverse complement strand
CGCGTGGATCGTGTCTTCAAGCCGCACGCCATTGGGATAAAGATACAAATGATCTGAGCTGAGCGTGCATCCCGACAGCGCCAATTCCGCCAAGCCAATTTGTGCGGACACAAACATATGCTCCGGCGTGAAGCGCGACCAAATCGGATAGAGCGTCTGCAACCAACCAAACAGCAGCGCATCCTGTCCGCCCGGCACTGCCCGCGTCAGGGTCTGGTAAAGGTGATGATGGGTATTCACGAGCCCCGGCGAAACAACACAGCCCTGCGCGTTCAGGACCTCTGCGTCGCCATGCAGATCAGGGCCGATATCCCGAATCACACCATCACGGACCAGGATATCTTGGCCCCGCAATTCGCGTCTGGCATCATCCATCGTCAGAATGGTGTCCGCCCCTTTGATGCAAACTGTGCTCATGCCGTGCTCTCAAGAATAGCAAGCGCGGCGCGGTGAATGTCCGGGTTAGCTGCCGCCAGGGCCCGCCCGCCATTGTGTGCAGGTTGACCGCGCCAATCTGTGACAATGCCGCCAGCGGCTTCGATTACGGCGATGGGTGCCTGAATGTCATAGGCGTTCAGACCCGCTTCGATAACAAGGTCGATCTGCCCTGCGGCAAGCAATGCGTAAGCATAGCAATCACAGCCATATCGAACCAGTTGTGCTTGGCTGGCGACGGCTTGGAAGGCCTTTTGTTCAACTGTGGTTCCGACTTCCGGGTATGTTGTAAAGACAATGGCTTGCGACAGCTCTCGCGGGGCCCGTGTTTTCAGTTTTGACAGCCCAAGTGGTCCTGTCATCTCGGCCAGTCCGCCTGCCCCAACAAAGCGCTCGCCAATGTAGGGCTGATCGATCATTCCAAAAATCGGACCCGTTTCATCAGAAACTGCGATCAACACGCCCCATGTGGGCGTGCCAGACAAAAACCCTCTTGTCCCGTCTATTGGGTCAATCACCCATGTCAGCCCTGTCGTGCCGGATTGCGCGCCGTATTCTTCGCCCAGAACTGCGTCATCAGGACGTCGCTTTTCCAACACGGCCCGCATCGCGCGCTCGGCCGCCTTGTCCGCTTTTGTAACCGGGTCGTACCCCGCCGTGTCCTTGTTCTCAGCGCTGAGACCTTGGCTGCGAAAAAAGGGGAGGATTGCGTTTTTGGCTGCATCGGCCATGGCGTCCGCAACAGATCGAATGTCGGAAAAGTCGTGAGTCATTCCGTCGAAGTGCCAAACACAATCACATTTCTCAAGGTCGAAAAATTAACGCCCTGTTAAACAACGTCGCTCAAAACTCTCGCCAATTCGAACAAACGCCGCCGTTGGTGTTCCGGAATGGCATAGTACGCGCGGACCAACTCAACCGCCTCGCGGTCTTCCGCCATATCTGCCGGAATCGTTCTTCCGGCGGCTTCGCTTTGATTTGCTTTTGGAGACAGCCCATCGAAAAAGAACGTGACTTGCACATCCAAAGCGTCTGCGATTTCCCAAAGACGGGAAGCGCTTACGCGGTTTGCGCCTGTCTCATACTTCTGAATTTGCTGGAATTTAATTCCGACAGCATCGCCAAGCTCTTGCTGGGTCATACCCACCAACCAGCGCCTTTGGCGTATGCGTTTGCCGACATGTATGTCAACAATATGGGGCATTCAGACGCTCCTTTTATGAGCCTCGCAACAACAGACAAGTCGGTGTTTTGCCCCTGACGCGTCGCGCTTCGCACATCTAGGAACCTTGCAATAGTTTCTCCGAACAAGGTTTGTCGTTCTATAATAACGCGAAATGGTAAATTTTCAAGTCATTCGAGCGCCCTCACGCTACTTTTGGTAGAAGCATGCGTCCCCAATGCAACCGCCCCTCCAGCAAGTCGCAAGAACTGGTTGGACCCGCACGCCATGCAGCCTTATGTCGTCTCGCAAACATGAGGACCCATAAGATGCGCGCGTATCACAAATCGAGCAAGGACGCAGACCCATGCTTAGTGGACATTCCCCCCCCCGAAATGGGGCTGGACGAGGTCAAACTGGACATTCGCGCCTGTGGGCTGAATTTCGCTGATTTACTCATGATCAAAGGGACTTATCAGGATACTCCTCAAGTGCCGTTCACACTTGGAATGGAAGTGTCCGGTGTCGTTCGTGAGATCGGAGCGAATGTGTCTCACCTATCCGTTGGACAGCGCGTCGCCGTGTTTGGCGGCTCTGGCGGATTGGCCGAACAAGGCGTTTTCCCCGCAGATCGCTGCGCCCCAATCCCCGACACGATGAGCTTTGAAGACGCTGCCGCGCTGCAGATCGCATATGGCACCAGCCACATGGCACTGGACTATCGCGCGCGCCTCACGCCAAAAGAAACGCTGTTTGTAACTGGCGCGTCGGGGGGAGTCGGCCTGACTGCCGTCGAAATCGGCAAGCTGATGGGTGCCACCGTGATCGCAAGCGCGCGCGGGGCAGACAAGCTTGCGGTGGCAAAACAAGCCGGCGCGGACCATTTGATAGACGCTGAGGCGCCCGGCCTTCGCGAGGCGTTAAAGGAACTTGGCGGTGTGGACGTGTTCTACGACGCTGTTGGTGGCGATGCTTTCCGGGACGCGTTTCGGGCCTGCAACCCTGAAGCGCGCATTTTGACCATTGGCTTTGCCTCTGGCGATGTGCCGCAAATTCCGGCAAATCACCTGTTGGTCAAGAATATCTCTGTGCTTGGATTCTACTGGGGCGGCTACATGAATTTCAAGCCACAAGCCCTTACAGAATCACTGAAAACCCTGATGAAATGGCACAGCTCCGGGAGGATCAAACCACATGTCAGCCATGTGCTCCCACTGGATCGGGTCGAAGACGGGCTGGAGCTTTTGCGCAGCCGTCAGTCAACGGGTAAGGTTGTGATCACGCCGTAAGCGTTGCTTCATCCACCACACCACCGGATCGATACGCGTTGCGCAGCATGTCGCGCAAGGACGCCTGATCCGGGCTGTCGACCTGCTGCATATAAAGAACAATCCGGGTTTCCCCCGGGTCAGGCAACGTGTTCTTGTGGACAATAGGCGCTGTCTGAGGAGGCAAATTGCCCGCGATCATGGCCCCAATCGCCATATCCGCGCTGATCACGGCCTCTACCGCATTATCCAGATCGCTTTCTACGACCATTTCCCAAGACGCATCCGCTTCATTCAGGCGCCGCAAAACTCCGGTTCTAAAGATACAGTTTGAGCAGAAAGCCACAGGCAGAGGTTCCTGACGCCACGCGGTGCCCCCTTCTGCCCCCACCCAAACAAGCGGCAGGCGCACCAAAACCTCGCCCCCCGGACCGGGCTGGTCTTCAGTTGTAAGAATCACATCCACCTCGCCCCGCCCGAACATCTCGGTCAGACGTCGCGTGGGCTCAGAAATCAGTTTCAGCCGCATTCTGGGGAAATCCGCTGCAAACCGGCGCAGCACGGGCGGCAAGTAGGGATAGATGATGTCGTGTGGCACACCCAGTGTCAGCTCACCCTCATATTCATTGGCCGTCATGCGGGTCACGACTTCGTCGTTCAGCTCCAGCATCCGGCGGGCATAGGCCAACAACTGCTCTCCCGCCGCCGTCAAAGCCACACCGCGACCAGAACGATCCAACAGCTCGATATCCAAAGACTCTTCCAGCCTTTTCAACTGCATAGAGACCGCACTTTGCGTCAAATGTAACACACCAGCAGCGCGGGTCACGCCTCCGCTGTCAGCAACAGCCACAAAAGAGCGCAGCGTGGTCAGGTCCAGAGTCCGCATCCATCACATCCCTTGATGTATCAATCCACAAACATTCGTTTGAGTAATGAAGCATGGTTCCGCATATAGATCAACAAGATTGATGAATACCTCTCGACACATCACAGTTGGAAAGGAACAGATGATGGCCCTGCTTGATCTCTCACTCCCCGTTTCGCGCCCCCGGATGTCCTTGTTCAAGTTCGCACAGCGCGCCGCAGCCCTGCATCGTCAGCGTGCCGCTTTGCGTCGGCTTGATGACTCGGCCTTGAAAGACATCGGCCTGGACCGCGCCACAGCAAAGCGCGAAGCAGATCGCCCTTTTTGGGATGTTCCGCACACTTGGACACGTTGAAACCCTCCGTGCGCGCCACCACTCAGTCCCAGCCGGCGCGCGCGGCTTCGCGCAAATAAAATCGTGTGCGGCGTATGCCGCGCCGGTCAAGAGACGCTCGTTTGCCCAAATGCTGCACTTTTCGTTAACGATGCAGCATATTCCCGACCAAAAAACCTTGAAATTGAGCCCCCCGCACACGATATTCCCTCGTGAGGACGTCGAGCTTTTCGGCGTATTCAGCCTTTTTAATTCTGTGGAGGTCTTTAATGGCTGAACAAATGTTCAACACGACAGCAGCGGCGGGCGCGCGCTCTGCTCAGATTGATGAAGGTCTTCGCGCCCACATGAACAAAGTCTACGGCACGATGTCCGTGGGCATGATCATCACGGCCTTGGCCGCTTGGGCGATCGCGGGCCTGACCGTGACAACCGATCCGTCGCAGGCCGTCGCGCAACTTGGCAATGGCAAGATGCTCAACAGCCTTGGTGCTGCGATCTACATGTCGCCGCTGCGCTGGGTCATTATGTTTGCCCCCCTCGCCTTCCTGTTCTTTGGTTGGGGCGCGCTGATGCGCAAAGGCTCCGCGGCCACCGTGCAACTGGGCTTCTTTGCATTCGCAACCTTCATGGGTCTGTCCATGAGCTCGATTTTCCTGGTCTTCACCGGATTCTCGATCGTTCAGACCTTCCTTGTCACGGCGATTGCCTTCGCCGCGCTGAGCCTTTGGGGCTACACCACCAAGAAGGATCTGTCCGCCATGGGCACGTTCCTGATCATGGGTGTTGTGGGTCTGATCGTCGCGATGATCATCAACCTGTTCCTGCAGTCCGGCCCAATGATGATGGCGATCTCTGCCATTGGTCTGCTGCTCTTTGCAGGTCTGACAGCGTTCTACACGCAGGACATCAAGAACACATACGTGGCGCATGCCATGCATGGGGATCAGGAATGGCTGGACAAGGCCGCCTCTGACGGCGCTCTGTCGCTCTACATTTCGTTCCTGAACATGTTCCAGTTCCTGTTGATGTTCATGGGCCAACAAGAATAACATCACTCGCAGAGACTGCGTGACTGGTGGGGGCCGATCGTAGGATCGGCCCTTTTCTATTTGACGATCATTGTTACGCTTATGCTCATTTCAAAACTGCTCCCCGCGCGCGCTGCAAGCCTTGTCCCTTTGCTGCAGCAACTCCACGGCTTCCACGTCTCACGTGAGCCTGAACTGTTACACAGCGCCCCGAGTGATGCAGACCTGACCACCTTTCTCACAGACTGGCTCGCGCGCGACGACGTAACCGCCCTCGTTGCAGGCCCCGTCTCGGCACCCGTTGGCTATCTGATTTACGAAATCGAACGCCGCCCCGGCTCGGTTCTGACAAAACCGGAGTGTCGCGCGATGTTGCATCACATCTGTGTGGATGCGCATCACCGCCGAAGCGGCGTTGCCCGTGCGTTGATCACGCAGCTCAAAGACGACGCGCGTCGCGCAGGCGTGGATCGTATCGGCACGACCTTCGCCAACTACAATACGGCCTCAGCCAAACTCATGGCGGCTTGCGGGCTCACTCCCCGGCGCACCTATGCAAGTATCGACTTCGAAGACCTATAGTCGCCGCATCATGCGAAGGGACGGAAAGCTGATCCCACCGGCCAATGTCACGTCCATCGGCCCCAGAGTCTCAAACCCCATAGACTGATAGAACCGCTCTGCCGTCAGAGTGGACCAGCACTCCATCTCGCGCACGTCCACATTTTTGGCAGTTTCGAAACTCTGCTCCAGCAAGGCGCGGGCAATACCACGTCGTTGGTGCCGGTCATCGCTCGCGACGTGCCGGATATGCCCTTTGTCATGTTGCGCCTTATCGCGTGTCCATCCCCCGGCCCCAAGGATATGACCGTCCTCTTCTGCGACGTAGTATGTGCCACAGCGCAAAAGGTCGGGTTGTGCCCGTGAAATGATCGGCAGAGCCGTCACCAGCACTGACGGCGGATAATCCGCCTTGAGCAGTTTGGGATAACTGCGCGCCAGAAGCGCGTCCACAGCCGCAAGGTCTTCGATC
>CAZDXI010000187.1:0-6144 GCA_964509095.1 uncultured Rhodobacterales bacterium | reverse complement strand
CGCCTACACACTTTCCAGGCGTGCGCCTTCGACCACTCGGCCACCTGTCCGTGCGCGCGGTATAATAAAGGGCACACGGTGGATGCAAGAGTGAATTCGTTAAAATAGCTGCGCATGTGATTTACTTGGCGCGCAGACAGGCGCGTGAACAACGGATTACTGGTGCATCACGTAGATTGGACTGCGCTGCTCGTGGCAAACCGCTTCAGCAGCAACCGGACTAGTCATCCAAGTGCAGATAGACACGACGGTTTTGACGCCCCTTCTTTTCGATTTTGCCAAGGCGAAGCGCGCCAATCTCTCCAGTGCGCGCGACGTGCGTACCGCCACACGGCTGGAGGTCAATCGTGTCCTGTTGAGAGCCGATCCGTACAAGGCGGATATGACCCGCACCGCGCGGCGGTTGCACGGACATGGTTTTCACAAGTCCCGGATTCGCGTCGAGTTCCGCATCGGTGATCCATTCCTCACTGACGCGCGCGTCGGCATTGACGAGTTCAGCCAGCGTGGCCTCAATCGCATCACGGTCCTCTGGCGCATCCGGCATATCAAAATCGAGCCGACCGCGCACAGAGGAAATCGAACCACCCGTGACCGGAAATGGGATAACGACCGACAGCAGATGCAACGCCGTGTGAACCCGCATGTGGCGGTGACGACGGTCCCAGTCCAGCGCCTGTTTCACGTCTTGACCAATCTCAGGCATCGCGCGGGGTTCAGCCGGGACAAGCACGATGTCTGCCCCCTGCCCTTTGACAGCCGTGGCAATATCCAGTTCGCCACCATCCCACATCAACGTACCGCTATCCCCAGGTTGTCCGCCCCCCGTGGGGTAAAAGATGCTTTGATCAAGGACAACGCCACCTTCTTCGGTGATTGCGGTGACACGGGCGCTGGCCTCCCTCAGATAGGCGTCTGTGCGAAACAACATCTCGGTCACGAGTTAGGATCCTTCTTGTCGTCTTTGGCTTCCGGCGCATTGGCGCGTGGTGGCGTGCCGCGGGTGCGCAGGTCTTCGGGATTGCGCAGCCACAGATCCTGTTGCGGGAATGGAATCTCGATGCCTTCTTCCGCGAACTTCTCTGCGATTTTGTGGTTCATCTCGGATTTGACGGAAAGCATCCAGTTCACATCCCGCAAGATCGCGCGGATTTCGAAATCCAGACTGCTGGCCCCGAAGTTCTGGAACACCACACTGGGCGGTGGCTTGAGCAGCACCATCGGGTGACTTTCCGCGACTTCGCGCAAGATGGCTTCAACCTTACGGGTATCCGTCCCATAGGCAACGCCGACGGGAACGATGACGCGACCAACAGTGTTGCCACGTGTGTAGTTCGTCACCGTGCCGCTCACGAGGTCAGAGTTCGGCACAATGACATCCGAACGATCAAAGGTCTCAATCCGGGTGGAGCGCACGGAGATATCACGCACATAGCCGTGTTGGCCGCCAACCTCGATCCAGTCGCCTTCGGAAATCGGGCGTTCTATCAAAAGGATGATACCCGACACAAAGTTGCTAACGATATTTTGCAGGCCAAAACCAATGCCCACGGACAAGGCACCGGCAACAATCGCGAGCGAGGATAGATCAATCCCGGCGGCCGTAATGGCGATCAGTGCCGCGAGAAAGATACCGACATAGCCAACGCCGGAGACAAGCGCGTTTTGACCACCCAATTCGATGCGGGTCTTGGGCAAAACAGAAGTCTTCAACGCATTCTGCAACAACCGGGTCAGCAGGTAACCCGCAGCAAAAATGACTGCGAAGGTCAGGAAGTCTATGGGCGAAATTGTCGTATCGCCCAAGCGGAAGCCACGCAGGAAGGCCGTCCACAACTCCTGTAAGTCCGCAACCCGTGCGCCCCATATCAAGGCCAAGAACGGGGCTGCAAGGATCAGTAGAACAAAGGTGATCATGACTGCGACAAGGCTGTCGCGCGCTTCAGAGCCTTGCCCGCTCAACCAGCCGTAAAGGTCACCGAAGAACCGCTGCAGTGTTATGACGAAGCCGAGCAGTGTCAGGCTCATAATCGTCGGATACAGCAGCGCGTTGCCCGCTGCCTGATAGCCAATTGCCGCCATCACTGGCGCGGCGATGGCGACGCCTTGCGTGGCAAGACCCAAAAGCCGGATAATGCGCGTGCGCCCCTGACCGGACACCGGAGTTTCTTCGTCATCTTCGCCTTCCACGCGGGCCGCAAAGCCGCGCATGAGCTGGCCGAAGCGGAACAAGATCAGGCCCAGCACCAGCAAGATCGGGAAGCTGATGACTGCTTCTGACGAGCGAGAGAAATCGGAAATGGAAAACAGAACCTCGATGAACCCACGCAAGGCAAGCATGAGTGCGATCAGGAAAATATAAAAGCGTGACTCTGCCCGACGTTCCGGGAGCAGCCGCAAGACTGCCTCGTCGTCCACACGCGAGAACAACCGCTCTGAAAGCCAGCGATATCCCAACAATAGCAACCCGACGCCGGGCACCCAATCCAGCAGCTCTGACACGCGTAAGCCCGGCAATCCCGTGGCGAAGATCGCCTCTGTCAGCAGCATCAGCCCGGCTAACGGCAATCCGATACGCAACAGGGAAACAATGAAGGACCAAACCCCGGTGCCGCGTCCGCCAAGGGAACGCAGGAAGTCACCCAGATGCGCTGCCCAACTGCGCCCTTTGAACAGCAGCACAAGACCGATCAAAAACAGAACAAGCACCAAGGGAAGGTTGGCTCGGGCAATGCCCATGAGCCTCTCATCCCGGAAGACTCGTCGTTCGGCGCCGATCTCGGCCATGGCCTCGCCAAAGTCGGTGGCGGCCTCCGGCCAGATTGCCGGGTTCAACGGGGTCGGCCCAAGCGAGAGTAACCGTTGCGTCTGACGTTCCCGGATGATCGCGTCAATCTCGCGGATCAACCCATCGGCCCGCGTAAAGGCCTCTTGCGCGGCTTGTACGGGCGCTTGCAAGTTGGTCAGTTGCTGGTTCAGCTCAGCGCGACGGTTCGCAATGTCTTCGGCTTCTGCCTCACCATTTTCAGGTGCTGGCCCGAGGGCTTCGATTTGGTTTCGCAGCGTTTCGATGCGTTCTGTATTGGCTTTGCGCGCTGCATCAAAGTTTGCGCGAAACCCTGCAATTCGCGTGCGCAGTGTTTCAAAGACGTTGTTGTCATCCGTGCCCGCGTTGACCGCCGATTCCGCGCGGCTCGCCACACTGGCCCAAGTCGCATAGTCCGATGCGGAAATGCTCACATTGTCTTGTGCGGCCACATGTAACGCTGTTGAGAACAAAAGCGCGATGGACAGTAGAACCTGACAGAGCCAACGCATACGCTTAGTCGTCCTCGAACATCACAGGCAAGTCAGCCGTGTTTTGCCGCAGCCAATCCGGACACGGCAGCCCTTTTTCATCAAGGAAGTCCGGGTTGAACAGTTTGGATTGATAGCGAGAGCCGTAGTCGCACAAGATCGTCACGATAGTATGGCCCGGCCCCATGTCCTTGGCCATGCGGATGGCGCCTGCGATGTTGATGCCGGTCGAGCCACCCATCACAAGGCCTTCGTCGCGCAGCAAGTCAAACACGATAGGTAAGGCTTCGGTGTCCGGGACGTTGCATGTGAAGTCCGGTGTAAACCCTTCCAGATTTTTGGTAATACGCACCTGCCCGATACCTTCAGCGATTGACCCGCCTTCCATCGCGATTTCGCCGGTTGTGTAGTAGCTGTACAGCCCCGCGCCGTTTGGATCGACAAGTCCGACCTTCACTCCTTTGGGTTGCAATGCCATCCCAACGCCCGCAACGGTACCGCCCGAGCCTGCGGCACAAATGAAACCGTCAACCTTCCCGCCGGTTTGTTCCCAAATCTCGGGACCTGTGGTTTCGATATGGGCCTGCCGGTTCGCAGTGTTGTCGAACTGGTTCGCCCAAATCGCACCGTTCGGCTCTGATTGATTAAGTTTTTCTGCCAAGCGCCTGGAATAATGCACAAAGTTGTTTGGGTTGCGATAAGGCTTGGCGGGCACTTCAACCAGTGTCGCGCCTGCCAGTCGCAGCATGTCTTTCTTTTCCTGACTTTGCGTTTCCGGTATCACAATCACGGTGCGAAAGCCCATCGACGCGCCAACAAGCGCTAGGCCGATGCCGGTATTGCCCGCGGTGCCTTCGACAATCGTGCCGCCCGGTTTCAGATCACCGCGCGCAATCGCGTCGCGAATGATGAACAGCGCAGCGCGGTCCTTAACTGATTGCCCGGGGTTCAGGAATTCCGCTTTGCCAAGGATGTTGCAGCCAGTTTCCTCACTGGCTTTGCGCAAGCGGATAAGTGGCGTGTGCCCCACAGCGTCAGCTAAATCGTTTGCAATGCGCATGGGTCGCGTCCTTCAGGTCATGTCGTTCCCTTCATTGTCTATCGGGGCATGACCGGGACCTCAAGCGCCTGTGCCTAGCTCTGCGCGCGCAAACGGTCGCGGTGTCGCGCCAACCAAAGTGCTGCCAGAACCAAAGGCGCGACGGAAAGGCGCTGACTGTCGACGCGCGCCATCAGATCATCAAAACTCATCAGGTGTGAGCGGATGTTTTCGCCCTCGCTGATCACTCCGGCAACGCCCTCAACATCATCCGGCAAGTCGCACAAGCCCACGTAAATGTAATAGAATTCTGAACTCGCGCCGGGGCTGGGATAGCTATTCGCGACGGCTTCCAGCTTCGATAACGTCAGTCCCGCTTCTTCTTCTGCCTCGCGCAGTGCAGCCTGTTCCGGGGTTTCGCCGGGGTCCACATGCCCTGCGATGGGTTCCAACTGCCACGCGTCCGGGTCCCCGCGCCCGATTGGACCAAGGCGGATTTGTTCCACGAGCAACACACGGTCACGCACGGGGTCGTAGGGCAGCACAATCGCCGCATCCATGCCAAGGAAAACCGCCCGCTGCAGCGTGTTGCTCATGTCCCCGTCAAAGGTCTCTGCTCTCAGCGCGATGTCCTCCAGCGCAAAGAACCGAGCATAAGGGATGTTGCGGCTTTCAATGTCGATCCGGCCCGCGAACCCTTGCCGATCCGTTTGCCGCGCTCTCAGACGTGCGCCTGCGCGCGTGCGGATGGCTGGGAACATGCTTGCCACCTCTGCGGAAGATCGTTGCCCGAAATGGCGCATAACTTCTTTGGCCGCTTCAATCGACAGAGCGCCCCAATCCCGCACCCATGCTTTGAGATCAAACGGATCGCCTGGCGGCCCGACCTCGGGTCCCGGAAGATACAGCTTAGCGGTTCCAGCAGATGTTTCCACATCGACCAGCGCATAGCCGAAGCCACCCTCATAGAAGTCCAATTTGTTCAAGTCTGTTTGCGTCAGCTGCGTCAGCACAAGCCCCTGGGCTTGTTCGCCTGTGCCAAGCCGGATCATTGGAAATGGCTGACCTTTTACCCAAGTGGCGCTGGCATCCGCAAGAAAAGCTGGCAGCATCGTCTCTTGATCAACAGATCGCCCCAACACAGCTTCAAGAAGCGCTTGATGCCTCAGTGTGCCGTAAACAAAAAGAGACGTCACCGCCATGTGCGCCATGCGTATTCCGTCAGGATCCCGGACACGAACGCCGCAACGGCCGCCGTCAGCAGGAAACTGGGGAACAAGAGCAACAAACCCCACTCCGCCATGATCTGGAAGATCGCACCAATCGCTTCGATCGCCCCATCATAGCGGTTCTTCATCGCAAGACGTGTCATCTCGTTACAGGCCTGCGTGAACAAACCCCAAAGGAGCAACAGGAAAACGCCAGTGACCCCGTTTGTGATGGCCGCAGACACCCCGCGCCCTGCGCGTTTGCCCATGGACGTCCAACCAACGGCAAGCCCAATGACGACGTTCACCCAGATGAACCAACCGAAGTTGGTCTCTCCGTTCGCCTCCTCAAAGACAGGCATAATCAGGCCGGACAGGATAAATCCCACCACAGCCAGACAAAGGGCTCCTACCAGTCGACTTGCGTCAGGCATCTGCTCGCATCCTCTTTTGCGTGCGGCCTTCTAGCTGGAAAATTTGTCGATTCCGTGGCTGTTTAGTCAGCCGGGCCGCTTGATCGTGATCTGTGTGACATCACAATTGGCACTTTCGAAGGTCGCCGCGCAAGAG
This sequence comes from uncultured Rhodobacterales bacterium, assembly GCA_964509095.1. Lineage (GTDB taxonomy): Bacteria > Pseudomonadota > Alphaproteobacteria > Rhodobacterales > Rhodobacteraceae > Aliishimia. The sequence continues at coordinate 30 of CAZDXI010000187.1, read as the reverse complement.
GTGAGGTAAAAATTCCACATCCTGCGGAAG
>CAZDXI010000186.1:0-6165 GCA_964509095.1 uncultured Rhodobacterales bacterium | reverse complement strand
GGCCATGGGCTGGCACATGGCATGGCAGCTTCGCGGGCTTGATATCACCGATAGCGGCAAGCTCATTCAACTGTTCCGGGCAAATCGCGATACCGGCCTATTACCGCTGATTTTCTTTTGCATCGCGCTGTTCCTTTGATTGCATGCGCGCGTCGCGCGGCGTATCCTGCCTGCAAAACAAAAACTATAATTTTCGAGCGTTATGCGTCTGTCCGTTCTGATACCCATCGCCCTGAGCTTCGTCGCTGCGGCCATACTGGCCCTGATTGCCGCGAACTACTCGGTCAAACTGATTGAGGAACGCTCCGAAATCGGCGTGCGGGATGTTTTGGATGATCGCGGGCTTGAATGGGCTGAAGTCAGTGCCGACGGGCTTCAGGTCACCCTTGCCGGGATCGCACCTTCTGAAGCTGTTCGGTTTCAGGCTCTGACAGCCGCGGGATCTATTGTGGATGCAGCCCGAGTGATCGATGGCATGGAAGTCGCGGCACAAGCCGCCATCGCGCCCCCTCGCTTTTCACTTGAGATACTGCGCAACGACGCAGGGATATCGGTCATCGGTTTAATCCCTGCCGAAATCAACCGCGACGATCTGAGCGCTGAGTTTTCGCAATATGCCAGCGATGGTAAGTTCTCCGACCTTCTGGAAAGCGCGGACTACCCCACGCCCGCCTATTGGGACGACTCTATGGCCTTCGCTTTGTCCGCTTTGGATGAGTTGCCGCGAGCCAAAGTCTCTGTGGAACCGGGACGCGTGCGGGTCGTTGCCATGGCCGACAGTGTTGAGGCACGCGCGCGTCTGGAACGTGTCCTGCGCCGGGCCGCACCTCCGGCGATCAGCGTGTCTCTCGATCTGACAGCCCCACGACCGGTGCTGACACCTTTCACATTGCGGTTTGTCCAAGATGAGACTGGCACGCGGTTTGATGCATGCTCTGCAGACAGTGAGCGCGCGCGCGACCGGATCGTTCAGGCGGCGTTTGCAGCGGGTTTGACCGGCTCAGCCGATTGCATCATTGGCATGGGTGTCCCAACACCTCGCTGGGCGGACGCTGCCGAACTCGCGGTTGCTGCCGTGGCTGAACTTGGTGGAGGCTCTGTCACGTTCTCGGACGCGGATGTGGCTCTTCTGGCACCTCTGGGGACCACGCAGTCTGTGTTTGACCGGGTTGTGGGTGAACTCGAAAATGCTTTGCCGGATGTCTTCGCTCTCAAAGCGGTACTCCCGCAACCAGAAACAGAAGAAGACCTTGGCTCCCCCGAATTCACCGCGACACTCAGCCCGGAAGGCCTTGTACAATTGCGGGGCCGCTTGGCGTCTGAGGCAACGCGGACATTGGCGACCTCATATGCGCAATCCCTGTTTGGTTCGGGGGTTGTGCATACCGCTGCGCGCCTTGATGAAAACCTGCCCGGTGATTGGTCCACGCGCGTGCTGACCGGGCTGGAAGCCCTTGGCAATCTGTCCAACGGGGCGGTTGTCGTGACCGCTGACACGATGAGCGTCACTGGCAACACAGGTGACCAGCAGGCCAATTCCCGGATTGCACAGTTGCTGGCGGACAAACTCGGAGAAGCCTCTGTTTTTGATATCGCCGTGACCTATCAAAAGAAACTCGACCCGGTGGCTGGTCTGCCAACACCCGAGGAATGTGAAGCGCAAATTGGTGAAATCGCAACTGCGCGCAAGATCAACTTCGAACCCGGAAGCGCTCAAATCGATGCGGCTGCGGTGAATACCCTGAACGATATCGCGGATGTGCTGAAAAAGTGCGGCGAACTCCGGCTGGAAATTCAAGGCCACACAGACAGTCAGGGACGGGAATCGATGAACCTCAACCTGAGCCAGGAACGTGCTCAGGCCGTGCTGAATGAACTGCGTGCGCGTCGAGTACTGACCGCCGGGTTCCGCGCCAAAGGCTATGGTGAAACCCTGCCGGTCGCGGACAATGACACCGAAGACGGGCGCGAGGCCAACCGCCGCATCGAATTCCGCCTGATCCGCCCGAAACCGTCCACGGTGACCGAAGCTGAATCCGCACTGGATTCGCTGGCCGAAGACACCGACACCGCCCCCGCGTCAGAAGAGGAGACGCCAAGTGAGTAGAACAGAATTTGTCATCGCCACGGCGATCATCCTCTTTGTGGCCTTCTGTCTAGGCTGGTTTGCCAATTGGCTGATCCACCGCTTCACCCGTGTCAGTTCTGCGGATATGGGCGAGCTTGACCGTATGAGCCAGGAACTGCACGAGGCCGAAGAAACCCGCGATCAGGCCATCACGTACTTGCAACAACGCGAAGCGGAGCTAACCAACCAGTTGACGCAAACCGAAGCCGAACTGCGCGCCGCCATGGACGGCCTTCGCGACGCCCGCCAAGAGGCCGAAGAACTGCGCGCGTGGATAGAGCAACAACAGGCCGCCGGACGCGTGTGATGGCCTGCTCTTGAATCAACGGCATGTGCCAAAGGTTCGACTTGGTGCTTTTCGACGCCGCCGCGAAAGTCTGCTTCTGATGAGGAGGTCAAGGCATGAAGATCATGTGTTTGAACGGTTGGGGCGGCAAACTGCACGAAGAGCTTCTGCCCTACTTAGCCGGTTCTTCTCCTGAAGTTCTTTGTCTTCAGGAGGTCGTTCATAGTCCTGAGTCAGACAAGGATTGGCTGACCTATCGCGACGGTGACCACATCCTTCCGCAACGGGCAAACTTCTTTCGGGATGTCTGTCGCGCTTTGCCAGAACACGTCGCGATATTTTGCCCGGCGGCGCAGGGTGTCTTGTGGGATGAAGAACGATCGGTCCCATCCCAATGGGGCCTCGCGACTTTCGTTCATCGGTCCTTTCCCATTGTAGGTCAGGTTCAGGCATTCGTGCACAAAGACTTCTCGCCAATCGGATACGGCGATCACCCAAGGTCGCGTAGCGCTCATGGCATTCGTGTCTTTGACTACAACGCAAACCGTCCTGTGAGCGTGACCCACATGCATGGACTGCGCGATCTGAACGGCAAAATGGATACGCCAGAGCGCGAAGCACAAGCGCACAAGCTTCTTGAACTCTCACGTCAGGTATCCGAACCGGACGATCTCACAGTGATCTGTGGCGACTTTAATGTCGAGCCAGACAGCCAGACGCTGTCCATCCTTTCCAAGGCGGGTATGTCGGAACTGGTCACAGGGCGTGGTTTCGCCTCGACACGAAACTCGCACTACAAAAAGCCGGGGCGGTACGCTGATTACATGCTTATTAATCAAGAAGACACGGTGAAGAGTTTCGATGTCGTCTATGACCCGGAGGTCTCGGACCACTGTCCTTTGATACTGGATGTATGAACCAAACATCAAAGGCGGGTGTCAGCGGAGCCAGAGCGAAAACCCGCTACCTGTCTTACCTCTCACTTACAGTTTTTTTGTTCGGAGCTGTCGAAGTCGCGCCCATTCCACAGCAATCCACATGCGCGATCTAACCATGGGTTTCTCACCAGCGAGAAAGTGCGTCCTCATCTTCGGCCTTTGACGCCACCCAATCCGAAGCCCCGTCCCGCGTGGTTTCCCGCTTCCAGAACGGGGCACGCGACTTGAGGTAGTCCATCAGAAATTCCGCTGCCTCAAATGCGTCCACCCGGTGCGGTGCCGCTGTAGCGACCATCATGATCATGTCGCCAGGCTCCAACCTGCCATGGCGATGGATGACCAAAACATCACCCAAGGACCAGCGCTCAGCAGCATGTTGGGCGAAGCTCTCAAGCTGGCTTTGGGTCATGCCGGGATAGTGCTCAATCTCCATCGCGGACAACCCGGCATCGGTATCCCGCACAATGCCCGAGAACGTCACAACCGCGCCCATGTCCGTTTGGCGTGTGGCAAAGGCGTTGGCCTCGTCTCCAAAATCGAACGGGGCCACCTGTACGCGCACATCCATAGGGTTAACCCCCCGTCATAGGTGGGAAGAACGCAACTTCCCGCACGCCAGCAAGTGGCGCATCAAAGTCGGACAGTTCCTGATCAAGGGCCACGCGTAGCGCGCTTAGGTCTTCAAACGCCATCGCATAGCGTTCCTCGCGGCCCCGTAGTTCGTCCACCAGATCGGCCACCGTTGCTGCAGAGGTTTCAACCTTTTCCTTAGGCAGTCCAATGCGTTCGCGCACCCATGCAAAGTAAAGAACATCCATTACACCGTCTCCTTGAGATGCGGCAGCGCCTTGCGGAAATAGTCCCAACCCGAAATCGCCGTCAGCGCAGCAGCCAGCCAAAGCAGCCACAGCCCGGCGCGTTCTGTGATCTCCATGCCCTGCAGTTTCCATTGAAGGCCTTGGGTGTCCTCAATTTCGCCCAGCAGCATGCCCGAGATCATCTGGTCATCCATGCCCCATGTGGACATGGTCAGGTAGTGTTCAAACACGCCTTGCGAGAACAGCACCGCAATCGCAAACATCTGCACGGTGGTTTTCCATTTGGCGATCTTGGTGACCTTCAGCGTTCCCGCCACATCCCCCAGATACTCGCGCAACCCGGATACAAACACCTCTCGGAACATGATCACAGTTGCGGGCAGCACCAGCCACGGGGTCATGTTGGAATATCCAAGGATCACTGCCAGCGCGACAATCACCATGGCCTTGTCCGCAATCGGGTCCAGCATGGCTCCGATTTTGGTTTCCTGTTTCCAAGCCCGTGCGAGGTAGCCGTCAAACCAATCTGTGATAGCCGCTGTCAGAAACAGAAACAGCGCGAAGAAATCCGCGTATGGCCTTTCGAAATAAAGGAACATCACAGCCACCATAGGGGCCGCGAGAAGGCGCAACACAGTCAGGATATTGGGCAGGTTCCATTTCATGCCCAATGATTAGCGCGCTGCGACTGGCAGGGAAAGGCGTTCAATCACAAGCTGCACGAATACGGTCAAATGCCGCGAACACATGTGCGCCCATTTCCGGACTGGTGGGCGTGTTTTCGGACGAATACCACGCCACCACAAGCTCGCGCACAGGATCGATCATCAGGAATTGCCCGTGAATGCCACGCGCGTGCAGAGTGTTCTGATCGTGATTGCGATACCACTTGGCGCGGTAGGACATGGTTTGGCCCGGAAAACGGTCCGCGAAATCTCCCGCTGACCATGCCGCGGTCGACCCGCCCGTCCAGATATCCGCAACCCAAGATTTTGGGATGACTTGAACTTCATCTCGCGCCCCTTCTTGCAGCACTAACTGCCCGATACGCGCCAAGTCACGCGCGGTTATGCACAGCCCCCCGGCAGCACGCGCTCCGCCATTGCGATCGACAGTGATATAGCCCGACCGCTCTGCCCCCATGGGCTTTAACAACCGCTCGGACAGCAGATCGGCATAACGCTGACCCGAGGCTCTCTCCAGCAGCCAACCCAGCATATCCGTGACAGGCGAGACGTAGTGGAAGCGCACCCCATGCAACCCGTCGCGCTGCGTCAGCACTGTCTGAAAGCTGCGCAGATCATAGGGGCTTGCGCCCTCGTTCCAGCCCATCGCGCGACGATAGTCGATGATCGGACCATCCGTCGCGAGGTAATCTTCGGAGAACGTCACCGCGACCTGCATATCCAGAGCCTGACGCACGGTGGCGCCAAGATACGCCGTGCCGCTCAATTCGGGCAGGTATTCGGTGATGGGGGCCTGCACGTCCAATTCGCCCGCGTCCACCAATGTACCGGCGACCAACCCCAGCACAGATTTGGACACCGACATCAGGATGTGTGGATCATACGGCTCCATCCCATTGCTATAGCTTTCATGCACCAGCGCGCCTTTGTGCAGCACAACCAGCGCGTCACAGGCAATGCCGTTCATCGCATCATCAAGCGCTGCATTGTCGAGGTCCAACTCCCCGTTCGGCAAATGCCAAACTCCTTCGGGATCATTTGGAATATCCGCAGTCGGGATCAGCTCGCGCACATGATGAAACGCCCAATGCGCGTGGGGTGTCGTCCGCCAGTTGGCGAGGGTGGCAGGTGTGCGTTCTGTATCCATCTTCCCCTATCACCCCCGCTCGTGAAAGTAGTCGTAGACCTTCTGGGCCAGAGCCTCTGAAACGCCCTCCACCGCCGTCAGGTCGGAAAGGTTCGCACGGGCCACGGCTTTGGCGGAGCCGAAATGGGCAAGCAGGGCACGTTTGCGTGCGGCACCCACACC
>CAZDXI010000185.1:5936-6185 GCA_964509095.1 uncultured Rhodobacterales bacterium | reverse complement strand
GCCATTGGCTTTTTTGTCTTTACCTGTTGTGTCGTTGGAGTGGGTCAGACCAGCCATGAAGATGATGCCAGCTTCTTGGCACAGCGCTTGCACAGCCACAGCCACACCGGAGGACGAGCCGCCTGTGATCATCACAGCGCCGTCTTTTTCGATCATGGACTTCGCAGAAGCACGCGCAGCGTCAGACTTTGTTTGCGTGTCGCCTGTTACATACTCGACCTTCTTACCGAGAATGCCGCTGCCTTTCAG
>CAZDXI010000185.1:0-5926 GCA_964509095.1 uncultured Rhodobacterales bacterium | reverse complement strand
ACTCATCCGCGCCCTCATCCGCGTAGGGGCCGGTTTGGGGTACGTTGAAGCCCAACGTCACGGAGCTGCCGGTTGGTTCGTTCGTGAACGCGTGCGCGGATTGAGCCGTGAAGATCGTCGGAATGGCCAAACCGGTGCCTGCTACGGCACCCGTCTTCAGCATACCCCGACGCGTGAGGTTCGATTTTGTCATAGAGTCCTCCCTTAAAGGTCTAAGTTCCGAGGATTTGGCACCCTTCGGAACAGCGCATAATGCCCGACCGTTATCGCAGCAGACAAGAAAATGTCGCAATAACCCCCTTGTTCGGAACAATTATTTTGTAAATAGTTCGACATGTTTCGCGGTTCCCTTGTAAAGGAAATTGCGCCGCAATGCAGAAAGGCATTGAAAAGACGATGCAAAACATAGGTAAACGCTGATGACAGGCGAAGGGCTGACCGGAAGTCGCATCCGAGAACGTCGACAGATTGCGAAAATCCGACAGGCAGATCTGGCGCGACAAATTGGTATTAGCGCCTCGTATCTCAATCTCATCGAACACAACCGTCGCAGAATCGGAGGAAAACTGCTGTTGCAGATTGCCGAAGCCCTGCACGTTGAAACGTCCCTTCTGACAGAAGGCGCAGAGGCGACATTGATCGCATCGCTGAGGGAAGCGGAGGCAGACTTAACGACGGCTGATGTTGAATTAGACCGGATCGAAGAATTTGCCGGGCGCTTTCCGGGCTGGGCACGCCTGTTGTCAGCCACACATGAACGCGTGCGCCAGATGGAACAGACGATCGAAGGGCTGAATGACCGTCTGTCTCACGACCCGGCACTTGCTGCATCGGTACATGAAGTGCTGTCCACCGCCGCGTCGATCCATTCAACCGCAACGATTTTGGCCGAAACAGACGGTCTTGAGCGGGAGTGGTTGGAACGCTTTCACAACAACATCAACGAAGACTCTGTCCGGTTGGCTGATAGCAGCCGCGCGTTGGCCGGTTACTTGGAACAAGGGAAAGACCGAAATCCGTTCGAGCTTCTGCCACAAGAGGAAGTGGACGCCTATCTGGACGCCAATGGCTACCACTTCCCGGCATTGGAAGTTGCAAATGCCAAAGCGCACGACATTCTGGAAGCGACCACAATCGGCCCTGCCGCGCGCACGATCTTGAAGCAGGTTTTGGACGCGTACATCCAAGACGCGGTGGAATTGCCGTTAGGCCGTTTGCAAGAGGCCATCGCGGAACAAGAAACCAGCGATCCGGCAAACATTGCACGCCAGACAGGGGCACCTGTTTCTGTTGTTATGCGCCGTATGGCTTGCCTGCCGGACTTTGAAGCGGGATATGTCCTGTGCGACCGATCGGGAAGTTTGCTGTTGCGCAAGGGGTTGGCCGGCTTTGCGCTGCCTCGGTTTGGGGCGTCTTGCCCGTTGTGGCCGCTGTTTCAGGCATTGCAGCAACCCGGCGTCGTCATCCATCAGGAAGTCGAACAGCTTGGGCGTCGACAGGTGACGTTTGACTGTTATGCTGTGGCTGAACCCGTCGGAGCGCACCAATACAATGTTCCGCCTTTACTGCGGTCCGGTATGCTGATCCTGCCATCCCAAAAGACCGGGGCTGCGACTCTCAAAGTCGGTGCAGCATGTCGGATTTGCCCCAAGGAGGCATGTCCAGGACGACGCGAGCCCTCCTTGTTGAAAACATCAGTATGATCTTTTGACACTTTGCCCAAAACAAAGGCATATTTAAAACAGCGCGACAAGGCGTAGCGCGTGGGCAGACCCGGCAAAAGAGGTCGATCACGCAAAGTATAACGGGGAGACAGAGAGCATGGGCAAACATGTTCTGCTGGTGGAGGATGAAGCCAACATCATTGAAGCCATTCGGTTTCTATTGACACGAGATGGATGGCACGTGGAAGCGCACGGCGATGGGGGGACTGCCTTCAGTCGCATCAAAGAGCGCCAACCTGATCTGGTTATTCTGGACTACATGCTACCGGGAAAGAACGGTCTGGATATTCTGCGCGAAATGCGCGGGGACCCGGATTATCAGACCTTACCGGTGCTGATGCTGACGGCAAGAGGGCAGGACCAAGATCGCCACCTCGCGGCACAGGCAGGGGTTAGTCGTTTCATGACCAAGCCGTTTTCGAACGCGGATGTCTTGGACGCCGTGCGCGAATTGGCAGGCTAAGCCGATGTCTGAACGACTGGAGCCGGGGGTGTTTCTGCAACGGCGCAGCTACCGCCGCCGCCGTTTTCTGGATGCGATGAAACTTTTACCCATTCTCGGTATTTGGTTGTTTGTGTTGCCTATCTTGTGGCCAGAACCGCTGGATGAGACCACCAGTCGAACCACATCAGGTGCGCTGATCTATGTGTTCGGAGTATGGTTGTTCCTGATCCTGTTATCCGCGATTTTCTTGCGCGCCTACAATGCGTTGCGCGAAGATGGAGACGACACCCCACCGGAAGGCGACGCCTGAGATGACGTCGCTCAACACAATTGTCTGGATTTGCCTCGCTTATGTTGCGTTCCTGTTCGTTGTGGCATTCTGGGCTGAGCGTATCGCTGCTCATGGACGTCGGAACTGGTTTCGCTCCCCGCTGATCTACACCCTGTCCTTATCAATTTATTGCACCGCTTGGACGTTTTACGGCGCAGTCGGAAATGCGGCCCGTTCCGGGATGGAGTTCGTGACGATCTATCTGGGTCCCAGCCTTGTTATGATTGGCTGGTGGTGGGGTTTGCGAAAACTTGTCCGGATTGGACGTGCACAGCGGGTAACCTCAATTGCGGATTTGATTTCGTCCCGGTTTGGGAAATCAAACGCACTCGCTGTCGTTGTGACAGCCGTCGCCGTGATCGGTGCAACCCCTTACATCGCATTGCAGTTGCAGTCCGTGACTTTGTCGCTGTCGGTGTTCGCAAATCCGGGCGACACGGGGGGCGAGTTCCAGACAGGGCCGGCGGCCTTCTGGATCGCTTTCGGTTTGGTGTTGTTCACCTTGCTGTTCGGAACGCGCAGTCACAACGCCAACGAACGCCAGCACGGGATTGTCATCGCCATCGCCGTTGAAGCCGTAGTCAAACTGGTCGCGTTGCTGGCCGTCGGGGTCTTTGTTGTCTGGGGGCTGGGCGGTGGTGTGACAGAGATGATCGCCCGCATCGATGCATCCGAAATTGGGACATGGCAAGTCCATAGCGGGCGCTGGACGGCGCTCACCTTTGTTGCAGCCGCGGCGTTCTTGTGCTTGCCGCGCATGTTTCAGGTGCTCGTGGTAGAAAACGACAATGACCGCCAGCTTGAGGTCGCGTCGTGGCTGTTCCCGGTTTACCTGATGCTGATCAGCCTGTTTGTGATACCTATTGCGGTTATGGGCCTCGATCTGTTGCCGAACGAAAACCCGGACCTTTTTGTGGTGACCTTGCCACTGGCCGAGGGGCGCGAAGGTCTGGCAGTTCTTGCTTTCTTGGGTGGGTTTTCGTCCGCAACGTCCATGGTGATTGTTGCAAGCCTCGCCTTGGCAACGATGGTGTCAAACCACATCGTCATGCCGATCTATCTTGCCAGTCAGGACAAAAACGTCACGGTTTCTGGGGATGTGCGCGATGTGGTCATCCTGTCTCGCCGCATCGCCGTGGGGCTAATTATCGGACTTGGATATCTTTATTATCGTATGTCCGGAGGAAGTGCCGCGCTGGCAGCAATGGGGTTGGTCTCGTTTGTTGGTGTGGCGCAGTTCCTGCCAGCAATGATCGGTGGGATATTCTGGCGTGGTGCGACACAGCGCGGCGCCTTGGCGGGACTGGTAATAGGCTTTGCCGTGTGGTTCTGGAGCATGATGTTACCATCCCTTGGGGCAGGCGGGGTCTTTAGTGACGCCGTACTGGCCGAAGGGCCCTTTGGCTTCGGAATCCTGCGCCCACAAGCCTTGTTTGGCGTCGAAGGTTTGGACCCCATCGTTCATGCTGTGTGGTGGAGCCTGTCACTGAACGTGCTGACGTTTTGGTTTGTCTCGGTGTTTTCGTTCCCCAGCCCGCTGGAACGTTTGCAAGGTGCGCAAATGGTCAACGTGTTTGATCATTCACAGGAAGCGTCACGCGTTTGGAGTTCAAGCGCGGCCGAAAGCGAAGACCTTCTGATTATGGCGCAGCGGATACTGGGGCCGCAAGAAGCCCGAGCCCTGTTCCGGGATGAGGCCGGCAAACAAGGCAACCCGGGCCACATGGCGACACCGACCGCTGCGTTTCTACAGCGGTTGGAACGTGAACTTGCCGCCACTGTGGGCGCGGCCACGGCACATGCGATGGTCAGCCAGATCGCTGGTGGGCCGGGGGTGACGGTGCAAGATCTGATCGCAGTTGCCGACGAGTCTGCTCAAATTCTGGAGTATTCTAGCCAGTTGGAGGAACAATCCGCCGAACTGACCCGCACCGCGCGCGAGTTGCAGCAGGCCAACGTGAAACTCCAGCAACTATCGGCACAAAAAGACGCCTTCCTTGGGCAAATCAGTCACGAGTTGCGCACACCGATGACCTCCATCCGTGCCTTTTCCGAGATTTTGCGGGATACAGACGGGTTGGAACTGGAAGAACAGCAGCGTTATGCGTCCATCATCTTTGACGAGGCAATCCGTCTCACGCGGTTGTTGGACGATCTGCTGGACCTCAGCGTTCTGGAAAACGGGCAAGTAAGTCTGAACCGGCAACAAGGCACGCTTCGGGACTTGTTGGATCGGGCTGTGCAAGCGGCGCGGCCTGCTGGGCAACCGGGACTTCGCATTGAACGCGATACGGTGGTTGAGGCGATCCCGCTTGATACGGATCTCGACCGATTGACCCAAGTGTTCATCAACCTGATTTCAAACGCCTCAAAGTACTGCAAGGCGGATGAGCCAACGTTGGAGATTCGGGCGTCTGTGGCAGGTGATCGGGTCATGGTCGATTTTATCGACAACGGGGGCGGCATCGCCGAAGAAGATCGCGCCATGATTTTCGAGAAGTTCTCCCGGTTGGATGACAGCGATGGATCCGGAGCAGGATTGGGATTGGCGATCTGTGCCGAGATCATGGATCGCTTAGGTGGTGCCATTACCTACCTCAATACGGATCAGGGAACTGCGTTTCGGGTTTCTGTTCCCGCTTTGCAGGCGGTTGCTGCGCAGTAAGGCAATCGTAACGAAAAGGGGTTAATGTCTGCGTGAGGGGTAGTCATCCCAAGGCGGATAATGAACGACGAAACCACACCATCAGCTCTGCGGCGCAAGGCGCAGGTCGGTCATGAGCAATTTCAGGCGCGTGCCATGACGGCGGCGCGTGCATTGCGCGTGACGATGGCCAAGGTCGCTGAAGATCAGCTTGATCTTGCGATGGCGGTTATCGGTATCACCGAATCGCGGATCAGCGCGGAAAATGCGCTTGCGGACAAAGACGAAACAACGCTTTTGTTGCTGCTGGACACGCCTGACCGTGGGCCGGGGGCTGCGCTGCTGGATTCAAGTCTTGTCGGTGGGTTGGTGCAGCAGCAAACGATGGGCAGTGTTTCGGAAACGCCATCGGGTGCTCCTCCGCGCAAAGCAACTCGAACAGATGCGGCTTTGATTGCTCCGATCATCGATGAGTTGTTTGCGCGCGCGGGTCCGCTGCCGGATACAACTAGCCACATGCGATTGTTGTCCGGATTACGCTTTGGTGCGGAAATTGTTTCGACGCGGTTGCTGGGAATGGCGTTGGAAGAGCAGGAGTATACGCATTTTTCGGTAACGGTGGACCTTGATGGCGGCAAACGACAAGGGGTTGTCGAATTCCTTCTGCCGATCCCGCCTGCTGAGTCTTCTCATGGGGACACTGGCCAATCGGAAAGTGCAGACGCGATACCCGACACTTTGGAACCGATCGTGATGTCGCTGAACGCGCAACTCCGTGTGGC
>CAZDXI010000184.1:5595-6192 GCA_964509095.1 uncultured Rhodobacterales bacterium | reverse complement strand
CTGATAGGCTGCGTTGGCGACGTTCACCGCGTCGGTCACGGCCTTCAGGAAGGATTGGAAGCCAGTTTCAGATTGGCCCTGTTCGGCCAGCTTGTAGAGCTTTTGTTCGGCCTCGACGATCTGTTCTTTCGGTTCGCTGTCCACATCGACTTTGCCGGCCTTGGCAGAGATGTCCTGACCCAGATGGATCAGGTCGCGCCGCACGGCGAGGTCATAGATCATCTGCGCGTATTCGCGCACCGCAAAAGCAGAGATCGCAGCCCCGGCCAGACGCGCAAGGTAAGCCGGGCCGCCCAGTTCCTTGAGGCCCTCGTCATCTTCCATGAACGCCTTGAGCGTCACGGGCGAGGCGAGGTTGTTTTTGGCAATCCGCTGGGCGGCAATGTCGAAGATGCGCGCATGCACGGGGTCATAGAAGTGCTTGGGACCGATAATGGAGGCCACTCGGTCATAGACGTCGTTGTTGGTGAGCACAGCGCCCAAGAGCTGCTGCTCAGCCTCAATCGAATGCGGCATCGTTTCGGGTGCCTGCACAGCAATCTGGTTCGCGTTCAGCGACGAAATCTCGTTCATGTTCTCACCCGTTGGTCCCTGCGG
>CAZDXI010000184.1:0-5585 GCA_964509095.1 uncultured Rhodobacterales bacterium | reverse complement strand
GTCAGGATCGCGCCCAGCAATTGCTGTTCCGCTTCGGTGGAGTGGGGCATGATATCGCCCGTGGCCGAGGCTTCGTTTCCGGCGTCCGGCTGGATTTGTGCGATCTCGTTCACGTCTGCTCACCCCTGTTTTTCTTGCGCATGCCTGCGGTAACCGCTGCGATGCTGCCCACTCTTGCCGATGGGCATGTCACACAAAAGCACGCATGCAAATCTGGAAATCTTGGGGGATTAACCTGTTGGTAACCCTGTCCAGACTCAATTGCGGTCGCGGATTTAGGGGTATGATAGCGGACAACCACGATATCTGGAAGGGCGCATGGGGAGAATCGGCAGTTTTGCAGGGTTCTGCACAGGGCTGGGAAAACCGGAGTTATCTACAGATTCGGCGGCGTGATCCTCATCAGGAGGATTTGTGCGCCTCTTGCCAGCCACGCGGATCATTGAGGAAGGCTTCGACACCGGCAAGGTTTGCGTCGCTGAACGCTCCGGTGGATTTGGCTTCGGCCAGAACGTCCCACCAGGTGCACAAGCTGTGCAAGGTCACGCCATGATCGCCGAGCGTTTTTTCGGTGTCCGGGAAAATGCCATAAGAGAAGATGACAGCCGTGTGCGCGCAGCTGGCACCGGTTTCACGGATCGCGTCCACGAAGGACAGTTTGGAGCCACCATCGGTGGTCAGATCTTCCACCAGCAGAACGCGCTGACCTTCGGTCATGGCGCCTTCGATGCGGGCGTTGCGGCCATACCCTTTGGGCTTTTTACGAACATAGGTCATGGGCAGGGCCATACGTTCGGCGACAAACGCGGCAAAGGGAATACCGGCGGTTTCACCCCCTGCGATGTTGTCGAAGGCTTCAAACCCCGCGTTGCGCATCACGGTCACGGTGAGAAAGTCCATCAGCGTGGAGCGGATACGCGGGAACGATATCAGCTTACGACAATCGATATAGGTGGGCGAGGGCAGACCTGAGGCGAGCGTGAAGGGCTCTTCGGAATTCAGATGTACCGCTTCGATTTCCAACAGCATACGGGCGGTGAGGCGGGCGATTTCGGTGTGATCGGGATAGCTGCTGGGGATCATGGGTCTGCTCTTGATGGTGCGGGAGGGAGCCTCCGGCGGGGATATTTTTGGCAAGATGAAGTCAGGAGACGTGCCAGTGGACCGGGGTTCCGGGGTTGAAGACGGTGACGGGACCCGCGCCTGTCTGGATCTGAGAGGGAATGTCGAGAGGCGCGCTTTTGGTCAGTGTCAGGGTCGCGTCGTTCACAGGCAGGCCATAGAAGGCGGGGCCGTTGAGAGACGTGAAACTTTCCAGTTTGTTGAGAGCGTCCGCATCGTCAAAAGTCTGTGCAAGGCAGGACAGGGCGATAGGTGCTGTGAAGCAACCGGCACAGCCACAGGCGTTTTCTTTCGTGTCCGTGGCATGGGGCGCGCTGTCGGTGCCGAGGAAAAAGCGCGCCTCACCGGAGGTCGCTGCATCAAGAAGCGCGTCTCGGTGGGAGGCGCGTTTCAGGATCGGCAGGCAGTAGTAATGCGGGCGGATACCGCCCACGAGCATGGCGTTACGGTCGAGCATGAGGTGCTGAACGGTGATCGTCGCGCCAAGGCTGTCGTCCTGCGCACGGGCATAGGCGACGGCGTCTGACGTTGTGATATGTTCCATCACGACGCGCAGGCCGGGGGTGGCGCTGCGGATCGGGTCGAGGACCTGATCGATGAAGACAGCTTCCCGATCAAAGATGTCGATATAGGCGTGGGTGACCTCACCATGTACACAGAGCGGCAGTCCGATCTCTGCCATACGCTCCAACACGGCGCGCACGTTGTCAAAATCGCTGACACCGGAGGATGAATTGGTGGTTGCGCCAGCGGGGTAGAGTTTCACGGCTTTGACCAGACCGGATGCATGCGCTGCGGCCACGTCGTCCGGATCCGTGTCTTCGGTCAGGTAGAGCGTCATCAGCGGATCGAAGGTCGCGCCGTCTGGCAAAGCGGACAAGATGCGGTCACGGTAGGCGGCGGCCTGCGCGCCTGTGACGACGGGTGGGACGAGGTTCGGCATGATAATCGCACGCGCGAAGTGTTGTGCCGAGTGGGGCAGAACGCCTGCCATCATCTCACCATCGCGCAGATGCAGGTGCCAATCGTCGGGTTGTCGCAAAGTGATCGCTGTCGTCATGCTGCTCGCGCTAGCATGGAGCGCGCGGAGGTTCTAGCCCTTTGCCGCTTCCAGGTCCTTCAGACGGCGTTCGAACTTGGGCGCATTTAACCTTGCTGTCACATTGCGGCAAAGTCTTTCGGTTAAAGCGAACCGCTCCGTCGCGTCCAGCTTGGACATTAGGTTTCGCAAATAGGGGGGATAGTCGCGCCGTGCCCGCATCATCGCCGCAAAGCTGTTGCGGGTCAGTGTTCTTGCGCCTGCCTGTTTGAGGATCGGGTACAGCAACCGCATTTCCATCAGATGGGTCTGCAGCGTGGCGCCCATATGGCGCATCGGCAGCTTGGTCACATTGGGGCGGGTGAACAGGGCTGCGTGCATGGAATCCAGCACGACGCCGGGGTCGTATAGAACGAATGTTTGATCTGCTGCGTCAATCATATCAGGTGCATAGCCATAGCGGCTGGTGAAATCGCGCCAGCGTTCTTCGGTGAACCTTTCATCCCAATCGGCAATCTCTGGCGTCAGCGTCGCTTGCGGCTGGATCGCGACAACTGTGGCGCCCGGTGCGGTGACCGAATAGGCGGCGGCGGCATATCCGCATGGACCCGCGCCATAAAACACAATGCGCTCGAATTCATCGAAGAATCCGTCATCCAACAGTCGGTCGAAATAGGCGTAAACGCGCGGGTCGCGGAACCACGTGTCACCATCGCTGATCAGCGCGAGATGAGACCAGCCCATCGTCTTGACCAATTCCCAACCCAGCGGTTGCGCGTTGTCATCCAACGCGCGAATGCCTTGAATCGTTTCGAACGTCACCAGAAGCGTGTCGCTGTCTTCGATCAATGTCGCGAAATGTGCATTGCCCAAGCGCAGGAAATAGCCATGCGCGCCGCCAATATCGGACAGCTTGTGTAGCCATTCGTCCTTGCTCAGCCCATCAAGGGGCGGGGCGACGATGTTTCCTTCGTCCTGCATGTCAGGCCTCAAATTCCGTACGCAGCCTATGAATTGCTGCTTAGCTTACAGGAATTACTGGACTATTACGGCGAAACTTGGGCTTGTTCGGGTATTTAGACGCGTTTTGGCAGGGGCGACGGGCCAATTCTCAACCATCACGAGAACGCGCGCGATTCGCGTAGGTCACCATGAAACGCGCGGCTTGCGGCGTGATCGGACGCGCAGGGGAGGACATGAGCAATCGACCAAAGAGTGCACGAAAGGGTTCCTGTTCCATCAACGCGTCGAACCGCGCCTTGCGCCAGGCGACCGCTGTGTCGTGCAACTCAGCAAGCGCGGTGTCGGCCTTGAGCATGCGCAACTGGGCCTCCTTTTCGGGCGAATAGCGTTGAATGGACAGATCCTCGTCCGTGTTCCAGTTCCGCTCTGTCCAGTAATCGAGGCCTAGCAGATCATCGGAATGCACGGCACGCCCCCGATCGGCCTTGAGCACATAGCTTTCCATCGCGCCCAGTGGGTAGTGATTGAGCTGCACCAAAGCATAGTTCGACCGGCCATAGTTGGAAAAGATGCGCCGGGTCTTGAACTGATCATCAAGCTCGCGCCCTTCGCCATCAAACCAGCGCGCTTCACTCAGGCGGGCCTCATCCGGTTTGCGCGGGCGATGCACGCCGAGTTTCTGGTAGAGGCCATTGTTTTTATACAGGGTTTTGAACATGGCAGACCGCCACGGCCAATGCATGACAACAGGGGCGCACCGGGTGAACGTGTCCGTGACCAGAGTGTCTTCGAAGCGCACTTGCGCGGCGTTGCCAAACAAGCGCCAAGTCAGCGTGACGGCGGTTGCGTCGGGCAGGGCGTCGATTAGAGCGTCCAGCGTGCCATCCCCGGTGTGGATGTTCACGAACTCATCCACGTCGAGAGGTAGTATCCAATCCGCCTGCTTCACGACGTCGAGTTTATCGGCCTGTTTCAACGCGGTGAACTGAATACCACCTTTGTCATAGGGGCCGTCGTTGCGGATGTGTGTGACATGACCAAGGTCTTGCAACCGGTCGAGCATATCGTCCGTTCCGTCATCGCAATCATTTGAAAAGATGAGGAAATCGGTGAAACCCACGGCGCGGTGATGGGCCAGCCATTCCAACAAAAACGCCGCTTCGTTGCGAACGGTGAGAACCGCGAGCGCCTTCACCGCAGCGGCCAATTGCGGCGGAAAGAGACGACTTTTCCGGATGAGCCGCGCGCATAATAGGCCAACCCGGCCTGCATGAAGGCGTTAAAGACGATGTTCATGCCTTCGGGGCCGATCCATTGCGGATGGGTTTCGATAACGGCGGCGCGCAAACCGGTCAGATCCATCTTTGGGATCAGGTCCAGTTCAGCCCCTTCGATGTCACAGACCAACAGAGTGGGGCGCAGGGTTTCGATCACGGTGTTCACGGGGACGACTGGCACGTCGACGGTTTCGACAATGCCGGGGGCCGCGTCCTTGTCCAGCGACGATGCGATCAGTTTCTTGCGGATGTGGAACGGGGCCGATCCTTCGGATTCACCCAGCAAGGCATTGTGGACATGCGCATTTTCAACGCCATTGAGCGCGTGGACCTCTTCGATGAACGGGATCAGGTGCGGGTTGGCTTCATAAACATGGACCGTTTCCACGGCGCGGATTCTGGAAATCCACGTAGACATGAAACCGATCCCACCGCCAAGCTCCAGCACACGATCGCCGTCACGTGCCACACGCTTGAGAGCGTTGGCTTCCTTGGCCTCATACGTTCCGGCCTTCAGTGCGCCGCGAATTTGACCGCGTACCACGTTGCCGTCCTTTGGAAACTTCAGCCCGCGCGACGTGATTATGCCGCGAGGCTGGGCCACCTGTCCTCCGTCCATCTGTCCTGTCTCCTCAACTATCGGTATCTAGCGCAAGGGCGTAGGCCACCCGTTCTGTTTCGGTCAATTTGACCTTCAGCGCTTGTTGGTAAAGTTCCTGAAACTCAGGGATTTTATGCAGCTCTTCGGCCTTGGCGCGGTGCCAGTCCAGCCCGGCCTCGTGGAACTGTTTCAGTTTGGGGTCCTGCATCAGCGCGTCATATTCGGCGCGCACACGTGGGATGTTGCGTTTGATCGTGATATCGCGGAAATCCGACCAATCCATGCGGATCCAGTAGTTCAACCCGATAGAGCGATCCACATGCAGCGCGCGGCCCCTTTGGCGTTTGACCAGAAAGCTTTCGGCAGAGCGAAGCGCATAGTGGTTCAACTGGATCAGGTCATACCCGATTGATTTCTTTGAGTTTCGCCAGCCATTGCGCGCCACTTCGCGGGTCATATCCTGACCCGAGCCATTGACCCACTTCACGCGGTTTTCCATGCCGTCCACCAGTTTGTTGGGACGATGGCAGGAGATTTTCTCGTACGCGCCGATGTTTCGGAACATCGTCTTGAAGCCCCAGAC
>CAZDXI010000183.1:0-6219 GCA_964509095.1 uncultured Rhodobacterales bacterium | reverse complement strand
GCTATCAAGGTCACGGCCACTTGTGTGCGCGTCCCTGTGTTCGTGGGCCACTCCGAAGCGGTGAATATCGAATTCGAAGAGTTCCTCGACGAAGACGAAGCCCGCGATATTCTGCGGACCGCACCCGGCGTCATGGTGATCGATAAACGCGAGGACGGCGGCTATGTCACACCGATTGAATGCGTTGGTGATTTCGCCACATTCATCAGCCGCATCCGGCAGGACAGCACCATCGACAACGGTTTGAACCTGTGGTGCGTGTCCGACAACCTGCGCAAAGGCGCGGCGTTGAACGCTGTGCAGATTGCCGAAACGCTGGGACGCGAGGTTCTCAAGAAGGGCTGACGCTTTCTGACAACCAAGATAACGAGGGCGCGGACACGTTTCGCGCCCTTTTTCTTTGTCTCGCGACAGGGCAGGATGGTGACAACCGCGAAAGGGAGTGTGTCATGCGTTTTGCGATCTGTTTAGCCTTAGCCCTGCCGATGCCTGCGTTGGCGGACGTGTTCACCATCCCCAGCCGGGCAACGGACGCGATTGTGTACCCGCAAGGCGGATTGGTGACCCATGAAATCACCTTGACCGCCGAGGCCGGCGTGCACGAAGTTATTCTTACTAATTTGCCTGCCAACATTACCTTGGATGACTTACGGATCGCGGCAGATGCCCTGCAAATTGGGACGTTGCGGTTTCGCTCTGACTTCGTGCCCCCAAAGGACGGCGGACGCTCCGCAGAGATCGAAGCCGCCGAGGCCCGCATCGAAGAGGTCGAAGCCCAAATTCAGGCGGTGCGCGACACAGCAACACGGTTGTTGCTGGCACAGTCCGCGGCCGAGGCACGGATAACCTTTTTAACGGGTCTAGGGGACAGCGATGCCCTGCCGTCGGATGCAACCGCGTTGGCGCAAATCGGGTCGATGGTCAGTGCAGAAGTACTTGCCGCACGGGAGGCCGCGTTGGACGCGGAGATTGCCTCACGGGCGGAACTGAAGAAGCTGACACCTTTGAAAGAGGATCTTGCGGAGGCCAAAGCGGCTCTTGCTGCGCTCGTGCCAGAGAATGATGGTCGCCCCTTCCTGTCTGTTCAGGTGGCCGCATCAGAGCCGGTCACAGATACGCCCATCCGGATCAGTTTCTTTATCTATGACGCGGGGTGGTTGCCGACTTACAACCTGCGCCTGAGCGACGGAGACCCAGGTCAGCTGAGGATAGAGCGTGGCGCAGATGTGATGCAACGTACCGGTGAGAATTGGGAAGACGTATCGCTGACCCTGTCCACACAACGCCCGAGCGGCCAGATTGAGCCGAGCTTCCTGCACGAAGACCGACGCCGCCTGTTTGATCCCGATGAGGTGGCCGTTCTGCAGACACGCCGTGCTGTTCCAACAATGAAAGACGAAGCCGCGATGTCCGGAATGGCAATGGACGCCGAAGCACCGATGGTTGTCGAAATGGCGGAGGCCCAGACGCTTGGTTTATCCGTTGTTTATGACGTGCCGGGACAGGTGAATGTGGCCAGTGGGGCCGACGCGGTGCGTATCCCCTTTGATGTGCTGGAGTATGATGCGGAGATGCGCGCAAGTGCCGTGCCGATGCAGGACTCAACGGCCTATCTGATAGCGCGTTTCACACATGACAGCTCGGAACCCCTGCTTCCCAGCCCCTCCGCGCAGCGGTTCTATGAAGGCGGTCTGGTTGGATCTGTTGGGCTGCCCATGATTGCATCAGGTGACGAAGTCGAACTCGGCTTTGGTGCGATTGATGGTTTGAAACTGACGCGCACGGTGCTGGAGCGTGCTGAAGGGGATCGCGGGTTGATCTCCCGGTCCAACGAGCAAAGCGAAGAGGTGAAGATCCTGATAGAGAACCAAACCAGCCGGGATTGGGATGTGGAGCTTTTGGATCGGGTTCCCTATTCCGAACAGGACGACCTTGAAATCACATATACCGCGCAACCCGCACCAGATGTACGTGGTCTGGATGATCGCCGTGGGATTCTACAATGGAACCTTGATGTGAAAGCCGGGTCCGAGACGACGATCACCACCAAGTATCAGATGAGCTGGCCAGACGGGAAAGTTGTTCGGTGAGTGGTTTCAACGACATCGAAGTCGTCCAGATCTGAGTCGGCCTTTTTTCGCATGACACGGTCGAAGACATGGAAATGCGTATGCCCGGGAAAAGGTTTGGACAGTCGCGCAATCAGTTTCGAATAGCTGAACCCGAGTTCGGACGCTTTGCAGAGACGTTCCCCATCCGGATAGCTGTGCAGCGCTAGACCTCCGCCTGCTTGGCGCAGTTCGTATCCTTGTTCTTTCAGTTTGGCTTGGATCGATGTCCAATCTGGCGCTGTGCCCAATATCGGAGCGAGGCGCGCTCGCAAGGGCGCGATGAGCGGCTCATCCGCCCTGATGGGCGGCCTCGCGTTTTTGCGGCGGGAGATTTCCTTGCTCAGGATACTTCGGACAAGCTGCCCTGTCGTGATGTCCGCGTCACGGGCCATGACATCAAGAACATGAAGAAGATCGTCGGGCAATTTCAGAGTTGTCGGGGTCAGACTCATACATCCACCCTGACAAATCACAGTTAAGCAATCGCTAAAACCGCTCCGCCCGAAGGACTTCGCAATCGCTAATCGAGATCACACCGATGTGCTTTTCGACCACAGCAAACGCATTGTTCACCAGTGTATCTATCTTTTCCGGCGACACGATGCAGACCACCTGCACCATCCCGGTTCCACGGCTCACCTGACCAGCCCGGTCCCATCCGCCCGAACGGCCAGAGCCCCCTAACACTGGCAACACGGAATAGCCTGTCACGCCAGCTGCTTCCATCGCCTTGGTCAAGCGGGACTGCATGACGGCTTCAATAATCACGGCAACGCGCTTGGCTTTGTGCATTTCCATGAGGTTATCCTCCTATCAGGGCGCTCGCTACGGCGAGGTAAATCGGCAGACCGAGCGTCAAATTGAACGGGAACGTGACCCCAAGCGACAGGGTCAGGTAAATCGATGGGTTCGCCTCGGGCAAAGCGACCCGCATGGCCGCAGGAACCGCGATGTAGCTGGCCGATGCGGACAGAGCCATCATCAACATCACACCACCTGCACTGAGGCCCAACAGCATCCCGGCAAGCAATCCGAACGTCGCGCCGACAAGCGGCATCAGCACACCGAACACAAACACTCCCGGCGTCAGCACCCCTTTGGTGTCCCGCAGGCCCCGCCCGGCGACCAACCCCATATCCAGCAAGAACAGGCACAAAACACCCTGAAAGGGCGCCACGATGAAGCTGTCGATTTTCGCCAATCCATCCGCACCGGTCGCCCACCCAATCAGGAAAGACCCCACGAGCAACACGATGGAGCCATTGAACATGATCTCACGCATCAGATCACTATCCATGCGCCGCGCATCGCCACCACGGGAGATCAGCCACAACGCCGACAAAATTGCCGGTGCTTCCATCGCGGCAGCCACCGCCACCATGTAGCCTTCGGACGTGATCCCCGCGTCTTCCAGGATCGAGGTCGCTGCAACAAAGGTCACAATGGAAATCGAGCCGTAATGCGCAGCCACCGCTGCCGCATCCAACCGGCTGAGCCGCGTCATCGCTTTAAGCAACCCAAACGCAATGATCGGCAACAGGAAGGACAACACGATCCCTGCAAGCAGTGACAGGCCAAGTTTACCGTCGATCCCATGATCCGCGACGCTCACACCGCCTTTGAAGCCGATGGCAAAGAGCAAATAGATCGACATCGCCTTTGCGGCCGCTTCCGGAACGGATAAATCCGAACGCGCCAAGGCAGCCACAACACCCAAAACGAATGACAGGATGATCGGTGACAGCAAATTGCTGGCAGCGAGCGACAAGATTTGATCCATGACTATCCCTTAAGTATCAACACGCGTTCAATTGGCGTTCCAAACGGGAATGGCAATGTCAGACAGGCTGAAAGTCACCTGTCGCGGGCTGATAAAACTCCAGTTGCCCGGCGCCGATATCCAACCAAAGCCCATGCAGGCTTAGCTTGTCGGCCTCAAACCGTTCCAGCACAAAAGGGAAGGTGAACAGATTTTCGATCGAGGTCTGCACAGCGAGCCGTTCCATCTGCAACGCTTGCGCGTTTTCGTCCTCAATATCCGCGACCATGTCGAATTTGGGCTTGAGAATATCCATCCAGCGGCCCACGAAGCTGTCCGTCTTTTCCAGTTCCGGCGCATTGCCTTTGCACATGTCTATGCACCCACGCACACCACCGCACTGACTGTGGCCCAGCACAATCAGGTGCGTGACCTGCAACACGGTCACCGCATATTCGACAGCCGCACTGGTTCCGTGGTGATCACCATCGGGTTCATACGGTGGGACAAGGTTGGCGATATTGCGGTGAATAAAGAACTCGCCCTGATCCGCCCCAAAGATCGACGTCACATGCACACGGCTGTCACAGCAAGAGATCACCATGGCCCGCGGGCGCTGTCCTTCCTCGGCCAGACGTTCGTACCACGCATGGTTTTCCGCATATGTTGTGGCCTTCCAGCCTTGGTAGCGTTGTTGCAAATACCCGGGCAAAGGCTTCAATCGATGCATGGCGTTCCCTCGTTTTGATCTGCAATTAACGCGGATTTGTCCTGAATTCGAGAGAAAATCAGCACCCGCAGCAACCATTTGAAAACTGAAATAGGCGATGATGATCTCCGGTGAGAGTAAGAAGTGTGGTGAGAAAAGTGAATTCAGTTTGTCATTTGATGCAGGATGAACCGGTCTCCATTGACCATGACCAGTTGGGCACGCTTTATGCCCAACTCGGGGCCCTTGGAGCAGAGGACGTCGTCCGGCGCGCGATGGAGGAGCTCGCGTTGCGGCTCAGCCACGCCGAAAAGCAGTATCGTCAAAACAACAGAAGCGATTTGCGCAAAGGTGTGCGGTCGCTGACCAAGATCGCAGAGCAGATCGGGATGAATAAGTTGTCGCGGGTTGCCGAGGACGTCAGCAATGCCATTGATCAGTGTGATGATGTGGCCATCGCAGCAACACTCGCGCGTCTGCTGCGTGTTGGGGAACGTTCCCTGACGGCGATATGGGATCTTCAGGATATGTCCATCTGATCCCCTTGCAGCGACGGGGGATAAGATTAGGCTGGCCGGGTACAAACAGCTCGGAAAGCCATGTTGATGTCCCTTGTGTTTGCTGATCCCAATGACGCGGCAATCCCTTTGCATATCGTCTCCGCCGATCAATCGGCTGAGACGATTTCTGCGTTGCCTGACCCTGCCAAAGCCTGGGCCACGCGTCACGACTTTGCTGGCAAGCATGGGCAGGTGTTGGTGGTCCCGGATGACAGCGGCCAAATCATGTCCGCGCTTGTTGGATTGGGGAGCGCAACCGATCAACTCCGCAACCGCTTCACCCTCGCGAGTGCGCGTGCACGACTGCCCAAAGCAACCTACACGCTGAACAGCACTCTGACGGGAGACGCCTTAGCCGAACAATATCTGGGTTGGCTTCTAGCAGGCTACAGTTTCACCAGATACCGCGAAGGCTCTGCGGTTAATGCCCAACTCGTCGCTCCCGAGGACAAATCACTGAGGGCACGCCTCGAAGCCATCGCAGCGGGAGAAGCGTTAACCCGCGATCTCATCAACACACCTGCGTCCGACATGGGTCCACCTGATCTTGAACAAGCCGCGCGCGACGTTGCCGACGCTTTTGGAGCTGAGATCAAGGTTATCGTCGGCGAAGACCTGTTAAAGCAGAACTTCCCCATGATCCACACCGTCGGACGCGCCGCAGACCGCGCGCCCCGTCTGATCGACATGCGTTGGGGGTCCACCGGGCCAACGCTGACGTTGGTCGGTAAAGGCGTGTGTTTCGATACCGGCGGTCTCAACCTCAAGCCCGGCGGGTCTATGGGGTTGATGAAAAAGGACATGGGCGGCTCTGCCACCGTGCTTGGGCTTGCGCATATGATCATGGCGCTGGAATTGCCTTTGCAGTTGCGCGTGCTGATTCCGGCCGTGGAAAACTCTGTCTCCGGCAATGCGTTTCGTCCGCAGGATATCCTGAATTCCCGCAAAGGCCTGACCGTAGAGATCAACAACACCGACGCCGAAGGACGTCTTGTTCTGGCGGATGCGCTGGCTTTGGCGGATGAAGAAAAACCCGATCTGATCGTGTCGATGGCTACTCTGACCGGTGCTGCGCGTGTC
>CAZDXI010000182.1:0-6221 GCA_964509095.1 uncultured Rhodobacterales bacterium | reverse complement strand
CCCAGCATTGAAAAATCGCTGGATCCGTCCAGCGCGACGTTAAAAGTTGCCATGTTATCCCCCCAAGGTTACATGGCCCGGTCGTTAAATTTGCAGTGTCAAAGCCACACGAGCGGGCCAAAATAATTTTCAGAAAATCAACCGAAGTGAAGCAAATCCTGCCGCCCGACGCATACCCCAAATGGGTGAAAGACGGGCTATTTCAGAAAATTTGCGCCGAAACTCATCATCAGACGCACGAACTCGGTGCGCGTGTGGCAATTGGATTTCGACAGGATCGATTTGACCTGCGAATTGATCGTCGCCACGGAGCGGGCGCGGTGTTCCGCAATTTCCGAATTGGTCAGCCCACGTCCGATCCCATCCAACAGCGCGGCTTCGGCATCCGTCAAGCCATAGATTTGTTGCAGTGGAGCGTTATCGCACTGAACGGCGCGACTGGTGTCAGTGCTGTAGACGACATACCCGTCCAGCGGGTGATCGCTCAGATCCGAGGCAGAGTGTAAGGGCGTGACTTCGATGCAAAGGAAGGTCGATCCACCTGCGCTCACGGCTTCCTTACGAGGGCGCGCACCGAATTTGCCATGGTTGCGCGCGTCTTGTTTCAACGTCTCAAAACGGGCCTGGTCGTGGGCAAGAGACAGGGCCAGTGTGCCATCCGGGCGCAGGGTGATCTGGGCATAGTCCGCTTGCTGGCGCTGGAATTCAGAGTTGCTGACGACGACACGGCCATGGGCGTCCAGCACGCAGACCCCAATCGTCAGTTGGTCCATCGCGCTGAGCAAGCTGTGATGCGTGTTTGCCAATTGCTGCGCGGGGCGACCCAGATCCAAAGCCTTGGCGATATGGGGCAGGTAGTGAGCCATCGTCGCACGTTCCACGGCGCTGGCAGGACCACGGGACGCATCGAACTGGACCGAGAACCGGGACGTCGACGTGTCGTCCTTGTTCAGCAATCCGGCAGAGCGATGTAAAAGCCCGAACTTCTGGAGGATTTCGACATTCTTACGCTGCTTCAAGGCGTCGACAGATGGCGCAAGAACGCTGTCGTCGATCAGGTCAATTCCATCAGTTTGCAGCGAATGAGCCTCGAACACGTCCTGATCGGCTGACTCATGTTCAAAGCACTTGTCCAGATACATTTGCAATGCGCCGGGATCATAGAAACTGGAGTAGTGCGGAGCAATCAGGCGACGAGTCTCACCCGCGCCGACCCAGCCGAACAGGATCGCACCAGCCGCATTCACGCGATCAGCGAACTCGTCCAGAATGCTCTGCCAGCGATCCGGCGCGGCAGCCGCATCATAGATGCTCAGGACAAAACTGTGGTCATAGGCATCGTGCATACCAAAATGTTAAGCCGCACATGCTCCATGCATCAAGCTTTTGTGCCGCTGTGATCGTCGCTGTCAGCCAATCAGGATTGCGTCCTGCAAGGCTGTGTCCGTCAGGGCCGTCAGGCTTTTGAGCACAACAATGTCGCCGCCCCCGAAGTTCAGGGCATACAGAGTCCCATCGCCGTAGGATCGACCATGATCTTCGATCATCTGCACGATGGTTTCACCCGCACCGAGAAGGGCCGCAGAGAGTTCGATCTGATCGGTACTCGCGTCGAAATCATAGACCGTGTCGCGCCCGTATCCGGTGCCAAAGACGAACACATCTGCTCCGCTGCCGCCAATCAGATAGTCGCGTTCGGTTCCGCCATCGATGCGGTCATCGCCGCTTTGGCCTTTGATGTTGTCCACGCCAGCGTCACCATAAAGGATATCATCCCCGTCATTGCCACGCAGAGTGTCGTCGTCCATCCCGCCACGCAGATCATCATTCGCGCCGCCGCCATAGATTTTGTCGTCTCCATGATTGCCCAGCAGCCTGTCAGAGCCGTTGCGCCCAATCATGACGTCATTGCCCGCGAGGCCCTTGAAGAAATCATCAACCCAGGTGCCTTGCATCAGGTCAGCACCTGTTGTGCCGGACACGGACCCATCCGAGGCCGCAGGCGGGCTTTGAAGCGCGGCCAGATACCCCGTCACAAAGGTCATATCCGTGATGCCCTGCTGCACGGTGTATTCCGTCACCGGAACATAGATACTGGCGCCTTGCCAGCTTTCAGACACGGGCGCGTTCCAGATGTTCGGCCAGATGTCGAAGTACATCGCATCATGGAACCCTTGCGGGCCATAGTCATTGATATTGTATTCGCCATATACCGTAACACCGGGCACTGGGCCGTAACCCAATGCTTCTGCATCAAGGTTAAGCAGTTCTTCGGGGCCCCGCGCGTCTGGAAGGCCTGTCAGGAAGCTCATGTTCAACGGATTTGCGCCAAGCACGTATTGAACATCTTCCTGCAGGACGGCGAGGAGCGCATCCTCCCCGGTCAGGTAGTGCAGGCGCGCGACGCTTTCAGCGCTGTAGTTTGGCTGTGCGGCCGTGTTTCCCCAGCCATAAGGCGCATGCGGGTTGAACAGGGTCCCGAACCCCGAACGTGTGCCTTCTGACAGCAAGAGATCAACTTCGCCCTGCAAATCCGACTGACCCGTATCGCGGATCGTGTCGTTCAGGGCCAATTCACCCAGACGCGCATACAGAAACGCGGATTCAAACTGGTGAGAACGCCAATCCACATTGTCAAATCGCCCATCCGCATAGACAGAGGTTTCTTCGAACACATCGTGATAGTCGGTGTCTTCGGTCGCGCGGTAGAGTTCCAGTGAAGCCACATTGCGGGATGTAACGTCGCGCGGGGCCGGGTCGTTGTCGAGCTCGCTTGCCCAATTCGCCTCGGCATAATCAAAGGCCGCGATTGCGCTGTCGAGCCAGTCTTGCGCAAGCGTGGCGTCGTAATCTGCCAACATATGCGCGACTTTCGCAGCAGACGCCGCATATTCCCAGCTGGACCACACATCCGCACCGTAGGCGAAAACCTCGGGGCTTTCGGTCCAGGATGCACCGCCAAAGGTCGAATAGCTGATTTGTTCGATACCGCCGGGGATGCCGCCATCTTCGGTTTGCAGGCGTTTGAAGACTTCAATCCCCCACATCGCCTCTTGCAGCAGGTCCGGGATGCCATCGCCGCTTTCGGGAAGTCCAAGGGTATCGGCGCTGGATTGATCGGGCGCCATTTCGGCCAGTTCGATCAGGTTACGCGCCGCTTCCAGATGCTGTGTCCGCCTGTCCCAGTCACCTGCATCATGCCAGCCGCCCCACGCATCCACGGTCTCGCCCGTGGTGTTATCGGGGAACAGATCGAACGGTTTGTCCCCGCTGCCATCTGAAGACCCTTCGGATGTTTCTGAGATCTTTACAGTGGTGCGCAAAACCGTCAGGTCATCGCCGGGCACAAGCGAGGCCGGGCGCGGGAAGGCCGTGTGCTCTGCCAGAAGCTCGGTGCCGCTGCGCTGATGGTAAAAGCCCGAGAAGGACAGTTCAAAGATGTCCTGCCAGTGCGAATTTCCGATCTCGAATGTCTGGGAAATGCCGACACCGTCGACGGCCACGTAGTAGTTGCCCGTGTCGGTGATGTCGGAGAAATCGATCTCCCACACATCGGTGCCATTGAAGTTCAGCCGGAAATTATTGGGGTCTTCGACAGGTTGAGCCAGCGTGATCGTGCCGGATTTCACGATGTCGCCGGTGGCTGCGTCCACGATGTCATAGCTCGTGCCCGGATCGTAGTCCTGTGCGACCGTAAAGCCGCCCCCGTCCACTTCGAGAGCGACCTCCCATCCATTCCAACTGGATAGGTAGGCCTTTTTCACGAGGTCATCGGGGTCAAATCCGGCGAGGTTGACATGGATCGCTTCGGACAGCGTGTTGGCCGGATCATAGGTCGCGGTCAGGGTGTCGAAATCTGCATCATCAAAGGAGATCGCCAGAACGTCCCCGTCAGTAAGAGGCGTGTCGAGTTCCAGAAAGATGTTCTGAACCGTGCGATAGTCGAAGGAATACCAATCCGTTTCCGCGCTTTCGAGGATGTTGGCCTTGCGCGACACGCCCGAGATTTCGACGGTCACACCGTTGACTGTCACGCTCCAGCGATCCTCATCATCTGCATCGGTGAACGGCAGGGCGGCGGCGGGGTCGAAATCGAAAAGGTCTTCGATGGCGGATGGTTGATACGTATCGAAGGGCTGCCAGAATTCACTATTGGTGCCGGTAATGCGCCCGATGAATTGGCCGGCATCACTGTCCCAAACAAACCCGTCGTCATTTGGACTCAGACCGGCGGGCACGTCTGTCGTCTGCACGCCTTCGATGATGGACCCAAGCTCCAATCGTAACTGGACGGTCGTACTGTCAGTAAAGCCGATAGACGTCGTGGTATTCAGCAAGGCTCACACCCTTTCTGGACTTTGGCAGACATGAGTGTCGGCGGATCATTTGGAGTCCGCAAGCACTCGGTTTGTGCCAGTATGCACAGAAGTGACGCCTAACAGCACCGCGTCCCGATTTCTGGGCGGCATTTTGCTTGGGGCTGAAATGGAGGTAGCAAAAAACCACCAAAGGTACGGGTCGAAATGCGTACCGTTTCGTGCGGGTCTTAAGCCCTTACGGTGCCATCCGGATGCTTGCCAAGAATGATCATGCCCAGCAGGTCATCGTCCGTGACATCGTCTACATCAACGGTGCCAACCAGCTTACCGTTCTTCATGACGCTGGCACGGTCACAAAGCTTCATGACGTCGTGGATATCGTGACTGATCAGGAAAATCCCAATGCCTTCGGCTTTCAATTGCTCAATCAGTTCGGACACCATTGCAGTTTCCTGAGGGCCAAGGGCTGCGGTGGGTTCATCCATGATTAGAATGCGCGCGTTGAAATAGACGGCCCGAGCAATGGCGACGGATTGCCGTTGGCCGCCAGACAGAGCCGATACAGGCTCTGCAAATTTCTGAAAGTTCGGGTTCAGACGGCCCAGAATTTTGCGGGCTTCTGCTTCCATTGCATCATCGTCGAGCATACCCGTTGCTGTGACCAATTCGCGCCCTAGGAACAGATTGCTGGCCGTGTCCAGATTGTCGGACAGAGCAAGTTTTTGATAGATCGTTTCGATGCTGTAGGCGCGGGCATCGCGCGGATTATTGATTGTCGCCCTTTCACCATCGATCCAGATTTCGCCGCTGTCTGCCGTGTAGGCGCCTGACAGCATCTTGATTAAGGTCGTCTTACCCGCGCCGTTGTGACCTAGCAGGCCCACAACTTCGCCGGGGAAAAGATCAATCGACACATCGTCCACGGCGTGGATACCCCCGAAGGAGATCCGCATGTTCTTCAATTCGACGAGTGGTGTTTTCTGTTCCATCAGTTTGGTCCTCACACACCGGCCTTGCGGCGATAAATGATGTCGATCCAGACCGCGAAGACGAGGACAAAACCAACAACAATGTTTTGAAGCGGGGCATCCACATTGGCGGATGCCATGCCAGATTGAAGTGTTTGCATGACAAAGGCACCGATGACCGCACCGTAAATGGTCCCGGACCCCCCAGCGAGCGCTGTTCCGCCAATGACAGCCGCCGCGATGACCTTGAGTTCATCAAGCGTGCCAAGGCCCACATCAACCGCGCCCAACCGGGCAGACGCAACGGCTGCGGATAGGCCGGTCAGCGCACCCATCAGGGCGAAGACCTTGACCGTCAGCAGGCGTGTGTTGATGCCGGACAGCTCTGCCGCCTCTGGGTTTCCGCCCATGGCATAGACATAGCGACCAAAGCGCGTGCGGCTGGCCACCACGGTCATGCCAACGGTCACAATAAGCAGGATCACGACCGGGATGGCGACACCGTGGTTCAGGACAAGGTCGTCGGTCACTTCGATCCCGCGCGCTTCAGCAATACGCTTCATTGCCCCCTTAGCAATCGGGTAGGAATTCATCGTCCAGACGAAGCACATGATAAGCCCGACCGCGAGCGCGATCAGAATGCCCTCGGCCCAGACCGGTTTGACGCGGAAGCCATGGCTGGTCTTTCGGCGACGGCTGAGCAACATCAAGGCAACGGCAGCGAAGGATGCAAACAGCCCGAACGCCCAACTGAGCGTCTCACCCAGAGTGCCATCTGCACCGCCTCCCAGAAGTCGGAAGTTCGGGTCGAGCGGGGCCACGGTCTGCCCTTGGGTGACCCACCACATTGCTCCGCGGAAGATTAACAGCCCGCCAAGTGTCACGATGAAGGACGGGATCAGCAGATAGCCAATCACCCAGCCCTGCAATGCTC
>CAZDXI010000181.1:4414-6255 GCA_964509095.1 uncultured Rhodobacterales bacterium | reverse complement strand
AGCAACAGCACGTTCATGCCCGTCGAAGTGAACCCGGCCGTCAGCGCGTTTTCGATGATGTAGCCCGACAACCGCGTGTCTTTGCCGATCACCTCGCGATGCACGCCGCTTTCGCGACCAAAATACCGCCCAACCGCCGCGCCGATCTTCAGCGCGTTTTCGGCGGTCATCTTGCCTTCGTTGGCGGTGCCGCGCACCCCGTCGGTTCCAAACAGCTTACCCATCAAACTCTCCTGACTGCACAGCCTGCCAAAGGGCAACGGCCTGCGCGGTCTCTGCAACATCATGTACGCGCAGTATGTGAACGCCTTGGGCCAATGCTGCAAGGGCTACGGCGATGGAACCGGGTGCACGGTTAACAGCCTGTGGCGCATTTCCAATAGTGCCGATGAAGCGTTTTCGGGATACGCCCAGCAGGATCGGCGCGCCAAGTCCATGAAACAAGCTGATCCGGTTAAGCAGCGTTAGGTTATGATCCAGCGTTTTGGCAAAGCCGATACCTGGGTCGATGATGATTTTTTCGGCGTCAATCCCAATACTTGTCAGGTCGTCCAAGCGCGCCGCAAGGTGGTCATAAACATCCAACAACACGTCGTCATAGACCGCATCGCCCTGCATCGTTCCTGGCTCGCCGCGCATATGCATCGTGCAAATCGCGACGTCCCTATCCTTGCACAATGGCGCAAGCTCCGGATCATAGGTGAAGCCGGACACATCGTTGACCATTTGCGCGCCCGCATTCAGAGCCGCCTCTGCAACTTCCGCTTTGCGCGTATCAATTGAAATCGGCGTGTCGATCCCGGCGTCCCGAATAGCGCGGATCACAGGTGCAGTTCGTCCGATTTCTTCTTGAATATCAACATTGGCCGCGCCGGGCCGGGTGCTTTCCCCACCCACATCCAGAATATGCGCGCCATCTGCCACCATCTGACGCGCTTGGTTTACGGCAGTCTCGAGCGTGTCGAACTTTCCCCCGTCCGAAAAACTATCCGGCGTGACGTTCAAAATGCCCATGATAACCGGTTGGCTCAGATCACACCCCAGAACGGGCTTGCGTGGACGCGTGACTGCGTCAGAGAGACCTGTTGCGTCTGTGATCTTGGGTTCAGTGCCACGCGCAAGGAGTTCCACATGGGTGAACCAATGCCCGGCCGCGCCTAACGTCTCTGCATGCCGAGGCGCAACACATCCCTGCTGCAAAATAGGTCTGAGATATTGCTTCATTTCACCGCAAGTTCAGCGGCGTCGACCGGGTGGCTGCGCACCGGGCAGGCCATTTCCTCCCCCAGCGTTTCGGAGGGGCGTTCGCCGATCAGCAACATCTCTTCTGCCTCGAAGGTCGCCGCGAACCACGCCGCAAGTGCTACCGCATCATCCGCGCGGGTGGCCGGGCTGTCGACCGCATCCAGCACGATCTTGGATGGTGCCCAAACGCAGATTTGCCCATTGCGCATCGCCCAATCTAGCTCTGTTCGAGTTTCCACTACCTTGCAGCGGGCATCCCTTGCCGCGAGAACCCATGCGTTTTGCTCAATCGCCAGCAGATCAATCCTGCGCTGCACCAACCGGTGATCTGCTTGAGGCAACTCCATATTTGCCGCGCCAACGCAGAAAATCAGCGGCTTTCCTTGTGCTTCAAGCTGATCAATCCACGCTGTCAGATGTGGTGCCGCAATGGCCGCATTGGACAGGTACACGATTTCCGGATGCGGTGTGTCTTCATCCTGATCTACCGCGCACCCAGAGTCACGGGCTCTGACTATTTCAACGCCCAACGCTCCGGGTCCGCGATCCAGCTTTTCAATCCGCACAAACACGCGAACCGCGCGCCTGTCCTCGAG
>CAZDXI010000181.1:0-4404 GCA_964509095.1 uncultured Rhodobacterales bacterium | reverse complement strand
TCCGCACAAAAACCCGCATGGCTTGGGGTTCCAGCAAAACGCGATCCGCGACGCGTTCTGCGAGTGTTTCCAGCAGGTTCAGCCGTTCTTCTGATAGCTCAAACGCAATTGCTTCGGTCACTTTGTCGTAGCTCAGAATGCGATCCACATCATCGTCGATCGGCCCGGACAACGGGCGCACCTCCACAACGATGTTGAAACAGATACGCTGTGTGACCCCGCGCTCTGCCTGAAAGGCGCCGATTTCGACTTCCACAATATGATCGCGCAAGGAAATCCGGTCCAGCGGCGCAGATGCGGTCGCCTCTGCCCGTTCGCTCGGATGCGCAAAGGCCAATCTGATCTCGGAACTCATTGCGCTCTCCCGCCGGTGTCCTACACTGAGTCTGATTATCTGGTTTGGGGGTGAAGCGCAAAACCCGCATGCGTCCTCTTTGCCCCTGAATCCGCCATACTGCGTGCGGCGTGTCCCTTCATCTGTCCAGAAATACCTCAGGAGGTTTGGAGGACTGGTCCTCCAAGGCCCTTGCGGCCCGAGCAAATTAAAATCGTGTGCGCGTCAGCGCTCCGGCAGGGTACTGGCGTTAGTTCGACGCGGTGCGCCAGGTGTGGCGGTAAAAGATGTGCACGCCAATCTTGGCAGTCCGGGTATAGACGCGCGACCACCGTGGGTTCACAGCCGTGGTATGATAGTGTGTCGCCCCACTCGTCAGCGGCTGCACCTTGCCGTCCAAAGTCGCGCGCGCCACTTTGGCAACCCTGTCCCAGGCCCGTGGCTCGGACACAACTTCCTTGTGACCATCACACGTGTAGGTGAATTGGCACTGATACCGCTTTCCGGTGCCCTGATTGATCACGCCGCACACAGAATTCGGAAACCGCCCGCTTTCAACGCGGTTCATGATGACTTCGGCCACTGCGAACTGGCCTTTGACGGTTTCACCGCGCGCTTCGAAATACAGAGCCTCGCTCAGGCATTTCCAGTCCGCGCTGCCGCGCGCCTTGGGTTGGGCATCGATCCATGATCTCGTGAATCGCGCGCCTGCGTGACGCGGCGCCGGAGTGCTCAGAAGCTCTTCGATGCGTGCTGGTTTCAGAGCGCTCAAACCGCGTTCTTCAATACGCTTCAACTCCTCTGCCGTCTCTTCAGACGCCAAAGCAGCTTGACCGGCCAACACCGCAAGCATGCACAAGAAAATAGCAGCCAACCAACGCATAACGCTTCAGCTTTCCCCCAGAAACCAAAGTGAGTTAACGCGAATTAACCCCAGCGTCCAGACACCCGGTCGGACGAGGCGTTTTCCGGCAATTGTCCACAAATTTGTCCACAAAGAGGCCTACGACATATTGAGGCCACATTTCCGAAGATCAGCCGATCTTGTCGGTGATCGCTAATTGTGCTGCGGCAAGACGCGCCACCGGGACACGGAAGGGAGAGCACGAAACATAGTCGAATCCCGCCGCACGACAGAAGGCAATTGATTCGGGATTGCCCCCGTGTTCGCCGCAAATCGACAGGGTTACATCGGGCTGGGCTGCCCGACCACGCTCTGCGCCAAGTTGCAACAACTCTCCCACACCATCTGTGTCCAGCGAATGGAACGGGTCTTCGGGATACACCCCCTGCTGCACATAAGCCGACATGAACCGCCCTGCATCATCACGTGACAGACCATACGTCATTTGCGTCAGGTCATTGGTCCCAAAACTGAGGAAAGCGCAGTGCTGCGCAATCTCAGCCGCACGCAACGCAGCGCGAGGTGTCTCGACCATCACGCCAAGCCGGTATTCGAAATCCACCCCGGTTTCCGAACGTACGGCCGCAGCAATCGCATCTATGCGGGATTTGACCAGTTCGACCTCGCGCTTGGCGGATACCAACGGGATCATGATTTCGGCCACGACCGGAGCCCCGTCTTGACTGGCAGCCACAGACGCTTGGAAAATCGCCCGCGCCTGCATGTCGTAAATCTCGGGCACCGTCACCCCAAGGCGTACGCCGCGCAGACCCAGCATGGGGTTATATTCGCTCATCGCGTCGATGCGCTGGATCACCTCAGACAGGGGCAGATCAAGCGCTTCGGCCAATTCGCGACGCCCGGTCTTGGTGGCAGGCAAAAATTCATGCAAGGGCGGGTCAAACAGACGGATGCAAACCGGCTTACCTTCCATGATCTGGAACAACTCGGTGAAGTCGGTGCGCTGCATCGGCATCAGCCGCGCCAGAACTTCGCGCCGATCATCAAGGTTTTCGGCAAAGATCATCTCGCGCATCAGCGTCAGGCGATCTTCGGCAAAGAACATGTGTTCCGTGCGGCACAGACCAATGCCTTCGGCCTGAAAATTGCGCGCAGTTTGCGCATCCGCTGGTGTGTCCGCATTGGCACGCACCGAAATATCCCGCGCGGCATCTGCCCAATCCATCAACTTCTGGAACGCTTCGCCCTGCGCGGCCTCTAACATTGCCGGGTTGCCCGCAAGAACCTGCCCGGAGGTGCCATCGACGGTCAGCTCGTCACCTTCGCGCAAGATGCGCCCGTCTTTTGTGACAAGCGTCTTGTTGTCCACATCAAAGACCATATCGCTGGCGCCCACCACACAAGGTAAGCCCATGCCGCGCCCGATCACGGCGGCGTGCGAGGTCATGCCACCCTTTTCAGTGATGACCGCGACGGCTGCGTGCATGCCACGGATGTCTTCCGGGCTGGTTTCGCGCCGCACCAAAACACACGCTTCATTGCGCGCGGCGCTAGCTTGTGCTTCAGCCGCTGAAAACACGATCTTACCCGTCGCAGCGCCGGGGCTTGCCGCTACTCCAGTACCAAGGACGTCGCGCGCGGCATCCGGATCGATCTGCCGGTGCAACAATTCGTTCAGCGCGCGCGGCGGGATACGCATCAAGGCCTCTTCGCGCGGGATGATCCCGTCTTCGGCCAGTTGCACAGCGATGCGCACAGATGCGCGGGCAGAACGTGCCACGCGCACTCCGTCAAGGATGTGCACCACTCCATTATCTATGGCGAATTCTACCTGCATTTCTTCGCGCAACTTCTTGCGCATCAATGCCGCGTGCCGGGTCAATTGCTGGAACGCCTCCGGCACCAACTCTTCCAACGACGGCCCCCGGGGGTCTTTCGTGAGGAAGATCGCCTTGGCGTCTTTTTCCAGCGCCTCGCGACCCTGACTTTGGCTTAGGTATCGCCCGGTAATCTGTTCTCGACCCGTTGCGGAGTTAACAAGTTGCAGCACACCAGAGCCGCATTCCCCCTGCCCCAGACCAAACACCATCTGCTGAATGACCAGCCCCAGACCCGCATCCGGTGGTGCGCCCCGCGCCTGCCGCAAAAGCCGCGCAGTGGTGCTGTCCCAAGCCCGCGCCATCGATTTCAGCACATCCCGCAATTGCCGCGCAGGGTCCTGCGGGAACGGCTCTTCGGCTTCCAACTGATAGGCTTGCAAGCAATCTGCCAGCGCCAGTTCCGGTTCAGACGAGATGCCGTCAAACATATCAGGATCAAGCCGCGCGACATGCACCGCATAGGACTGCACAAACCGCGCATAAATCTGAGCCGCCGCCAAAGAACCAACGCTGTTGCACATCAACGTGTGACGCGCATCGTTCATACCGATATTCAGAATCGCGCTTGGCCCGCCCCAATCGGGGTCTTCTGAAGACGGGCGCACACAAAGCAATTCATCCTGCGGAAATTGCGATACGATCCGGTCAATATCGGGCAGCGTGCCTTGGGCGATTTCCTTCACAGCCTCAAATGACAAAGCCACCGTTGGAGGGACTGGAAGGTCAAGCCGGGTCAGGCGTTGCAGGCATTTTGCACGTCCCCCATGGGTGTCCGCCGCAATGGGGGCATCCGGGGTGACCAAAGTGGAATGCGGGTCGGTATGCATCTGCCTGCCTTTCTGCAGCGCAGAATAGGCAGAAACGTTAACAGCGCAAGGAATTACGTGACGCTAACCCTCGATCTTTGTCAGATCAGCAACACCAAGGCAGAGCGTACGAATACGGCTGAGCAGATTCAAACGGTTGCGCCGCACAGTTGCGTTGTCATCGTTGATCTTCACCGCCTCAAAGAACGCGTCAATCGGCGTGCGCAAGGACGCCATCGCCGTCATCGCGGTCGAGAAGTCCTGAGCCTCCATCGCCGGGTCGATCTTGGTATCCGCGATGTCGAGGGCAGAGAACAGCGCGCGTTCCTCGTCCGTCTGGGCGAATTTGATGTCGGCGCCATAGGAGTATTCGACGCCATCTTGGTCCTCGGCTTGGGTGAGGATGTTGTTGGCGCGTTTGAACCCTTGGATCAGGTTTTCACCGTCGTCTGTTTTGTATGTGTCGTTGAGCGCGGTGGCGCGTTTGTCGAGGAGTGCGAGATCGTCGTTGCCCTCCAT
>CAZDXI010000180.1:0-6305 GCA_964509095.1 uncultured Rhodobacterales bacterium | reverse complement strand
GACCGTACTCTGACCGACCCCGAAACTCTCAAGGCCGAACTCGCCAAAACCCGTGCGCGTGGGTACTCCACCGACAATGAAGAATTCATGGACAATATGGCCGCGATTGCCGCGCCTATCTGCGACGATCAGGGCCGGCTTTTGACGACTCTGTCGCTGCATGTCCCTGTTCAGCGCACCTCGCTGAGTGAATTACAAAAGAGCCTAGATCGCTTGCGCGAAGCGGCTGCTTTGCTTGAAGACTTGGTTCAGGGCTAACGCTCTGTAAGGCGATAACGTCTGACAGGGTCGCTCCAAAGGCACAAGGGCACGCACACCCGGCGCAGTACACTGGGAGGGGACTAACGCCGGGTGCTTCAATGGTGGGTGTCACGCAACGCGGTCGCGCGGCTCTCTGCCCTCAAAGAAATCGACAAGGTTGTCCATTGCGCGGAAGCCCATCGCTTCCCGGGCCTCGCGTGTCGCACTGCCCAAATGCGGCAGCATCACAAGGTTATCCAGATCGCGTAGCGCAGGTGTAATCCGGGGCTCTGCATCAAAGACATCCAGTGCCGCGCCCCCTATGACGTCGTGGCTTAAGGCCTGAATAAGCGCATGCTCATCGACCACTTCTCCGCGTGCGGTGTTGATCAGATACGCGTCCTCTCGCATCAGATCAAAGCGCGGCCCGTTCATCAGGTGCCGGTTGGCAGCACCGCCCGGACAATGCAGCGACACGAAATCACACAGCGGCAGCAACGCCTCCACGGTGTCGACTTGCCGGGCGCCCACCGCAGCGAGACGGTCCGCCATGACCGGTGAGCGGTTATAGACAACCACGTCCATACCAAACCCATGGTGCGCGCGGCGTGCCACTTCCTGTCCGATCCGTCCGAACCCGATGATCCCAAGCGTCTTACCGCTCACTTTCGTGCCCACCAGATGCGTGGGTCGCCAGCCAGACCAGTCCCCGGCGCGGATTTCGCGTTCTCCATCGCCTGCGCGGCGCGCCACCATCAGCATCATCATCACCGCCAAATCCGCCGTGCACTCGCTCAACACGTCCGGTGTGTTGGTCACAGCAATCCCGTGTTCGGACACGGAATTCAGATCGATGTGTGAATACCCCACCCCGTAATTGGCCAGGATCTTGGCTTGGGGGCGTGTGTCCAGTGTGCGCGGGCAAAACTTGTCCGTCACAGTCGGCAGCACGGCATCAAAGCGAGTCACAACCTCGCGCAGATCATCTGCGCCAAGCTGGTGATCGCTTTTGTTGATGGTGACGTCGAACTTCTCTGCCAGCCCGGCCTCAACGGCTTGGGGCAAACGGCGGGTCACAAACAGTGTCGGTTGTACCATATCAAACATCTCCCTTAAGCAGCCTTGCCCATGACGCGCGCGATGGTTTCCCCGATGCGGCCCGGATGGTCCGCCACGGTCACGCCCGCCTGACTCAGGATTTCCACTTTCTCTGAGGCGCTTTCTCCGAACGCGGAAATGATCGCGCCCGCGTGGCCCATCGTCTTGCCCTTGGGTGCGGTCAGACCCGCGACATAAGCCACGACCGGCTTGGTCATGTGATCACGCACGTATTCTGCGGCTTCGGCTTCTTGGGGGCCGCCAATCTCTCCGATCAGGCAGATGACTTCGGTCGCCTCGTCCTTTTCAAAGTGCTCCAGAATGTCCTTGAAGGATGACCCATTAATCGGATCCCCGCCAATCCCGACCGAGGTCGAAATCCCGATCCCGCGCTCCTTAAGCTGGCTTGCCGCTTCATAACCCAGCGTGCCCGAGCGACCCACAATGCCCACAGGCCCTTGCAGATAAATATGCCCCGGCATGATGCCGATCATCGCCTGACCGGGACTGATCGTGCCAGCGCAGTTCGGACCCGTCAGGATCATGCGGCGCTCTTTCGGAAAGCGGTACATGTACCGTTTCACCATCATCATGTCTTGGGCCGGAATGCCGTCGGTAATGCACACGCAGTAGCGAATGCCTGCATCTGCGGCTTCCATGATGCTGTCGGCTGCAAAGGGCGGTGGCACAAACACCAGGGAGGCTTGCGCGCCCGTGGCTTCGACCGCATCCGCGACGGTGTTGAACACCGGCACGCCTTCGACAGTCTCTCCGCCTTTGCCGGGGACAACGCCGCCCACGACATTGGTGCCATAGCCGATCATTTCCTTGGTGTGGAACCGGGCCATCTTGCCGGTGATGCCCTGCACGATCACAGGCGTTTCGTTGTTAATAAGAATGCTCATGACACAGCCCTCACGTTAACGCCCTGAGAGAGGTCGTTTTTCCATGCGCCCACGGCGCGCTCGGCGGCTTCGACAAGGGTCGAGGCGCGGATGATTGGTAACCCGGATTGGGACAGGATTTTCTGCCCCTCCTCCACGTTGGTACCCGACAGCCGCACGATCACAGGCACATCAACCGGGTTTTCCTTCAGCGCCTGAACGACGCCTTCGGCAACCCAGTCACAGCGGTTAATCCCGGCAAAGATATTCACCAGCACCGCCTGCACATTCTTGTCCGACATCACCAGACGGAATGCCTTGGCAACCCTCTCGGGCGTGGCGCCACCACCAATGTCCAGAAAGTTCGCGGGCTCACCGCCAGCAAGCTTGATCGTGTCCATGGTGGCCATCGCCAGCCCGGCACCATTTACGATACAACCGATGTTTCCCTGCAAACCGACATAGGACAGCCCCCGGTCCGCCGCGCGGCTTTCGCGGGGATCTTCCTGAGACTTGTCTCGCAGTTCAGCCACTTGCGGGTGACGGAACAGCGCGTTGTCATCAAAGGTCATCTTCGCATCCAGCGCCATGACCCGCCCGTCTTTGGTGATCACCAACGGGTTGATCTCCACCATGGTCGCGTCCAACTCGCGGAACGCCCGGTAGCAACCCAGCAATGTCTTGGTGAACTTCTGGATCAGCCCCGGCTCCAGCCCCAGTTCAAATGCGATCTGGCGGCACTGAAAGTCCTGCAAGCCCACCGCCGGTTCAACAGATGCCCGGATGATGCTGCCCGGACGTTCGGCAGAGATTTCTTCAATCTCCATCCCGCCCTCGCCAGAACAGACGATCATCACGCGCTGCGTTGTGCGATCAAGGACAAAGCCGAGGTAAATCTCCCGTGCGATGTCCACACCGCTTTCCACGTAAAGGCGATAGACGCCCTTGCCTTCCGGCCCGGTCTGGTGCGTGACGATCTTCTGACCGAACATGCCTTCGCACGCCTCATAGACTTCGCTGTCGGACCGGCAAATCTTGACACCGCCCGCCTTGCCGCGACCACCCGCGTGGACCTGCGCTTTCACAACCCAGACGTCGCCGCCCAACTCGCGCGAGCGATACGCAGCCTGTTCCGGGGAATAGGCCAGCGCGCCGGGGGGGCATTCGACCCCAAAGGACGTCAGCAGCTCTTTCGCTTGATATTCGTGGATATCCATATGCGTTTCCTTTCTGGAAAGCGTTGCGATTTACTCGGCGGCGACCGCCTGGGGGTAGTGCTGGTTCAGGACCTCTTGTACGGCGTCCATGTTGACCGTGCCCCCCATGCGCTGCATCGCATCAGCAAAGCGGGTGACGATATCGCTCACCGCATGTGGTGTCAGTTGGTTCAGGATGCCAATGCGCACTTGCACGGGCGCGGACAGCGTTGGCCAGATCCCGAAGCCTTCGGCACGGCACATCTGCACAAGGTCCATTTCCTTACCGGCCAGCTTGCCGGGCAGGTTCAGCACCACAAGGGAGGTCATGTTCGACGTCACCTCGCAGCCCATCGCCTCAACCGCCTTGCGCAAAACACTTTCGTGGAAGGTATAGCGCTCTGCCCGCGCGGCCAGCGTTTCTTCCAGCGTCAGGCGTAGTGCCTCGTGGAACGCGGCCACGGCATAGGCGCTGTGCGTGCGGTGATATGTGCCCTTTTCGACATCCTTGCCGTCGATAATGCCCCAGTGCCGCGCCTCAAGGATCGGATGGTGATCCGTGGTGCGTGTGCCGGTTTTCATCAAAGTGTCGATATAGGTGTCGGTGAAGGACACAGGCGCGTAGGTCAGCGGCAGGCAACAAATGCCCTTCTGCGGGCAGGACGCCCAACCCGCAACACCCGGGAAATCATCAATCGCGAAATTTTCGACACCCAGAGAGGACACCGCATCAATCAGGCCCATGACGCCGTGCGTTTCGCAGGCATCCGAAAAGCCTTGCAAGTCATTGACCCGGCCCGACCCTGTTTCCCAATGCGCCATGCAGGCCCATTTTGGTTTGTGCGTCGCCAGCGCGTCTTCGACGATCTGAGCCGTAACAGATTGCCCGTGTGGCACATCAATGATCGTGACAGAGGCCGGTTGCGGGTCCAGCGGGTTAGCCGCGAGTTCTTCGGCCGTTGCTGCCTTCATGCGCAGCGTCAGCCCGTCGATCCCGGAAAACGTCCCGTTCACAAAGGCCACGACCTTATCGCCCGGCATCACCGCAGCCATCATTGTGTCCAGACCGGACCAGCCCGTGCCCGCAACGCCAAAGGTGTAAGTGTTTTTGGTCCCCATCACGTCGCGCAGCATGTGCTTGCATTCGACCATGCCTCGCAGCACGTCGGGCTGCATGTGGTCCGCCACGCCCGCAGCAGCAAAGCGTTCCAGCACGCGCGGGTCAGTGTTGCCCGGCCCCGGACCAGCGGCCAGAGTGTGCGGGATGTCGAGTTGCGGAAATATTGTGGTGGACATGGAAAACTCCCTAAAGACGTCTCACAGCGTTAAGTTGCTGGTAAGATCGCTGACATTGAGTTTTCCAACAACATCGCTTACTACTGCTTTTGGGCAGCTAATAGTATAGGGATGCAGCTACCCATAAGTATGGATATGCCGTTGTATACCGAAAAAACCCATTCGAATGGGTAGGTTTTGATATACTTTCTGCGGGAGCATTCGCCGCTTTCTGCGCCAGCAAACAGGGTTTAGCGTTAACATGCCTCAGATCGAAATCATGCTCGCCGATGCGAATCCCCTCGTGCTCTCGGCCATGTCTGAACAGTTTGACCGCGACCCCCGGTTTTCGTTGCTCGCCACCGCCGCAACCGCCGAAGGTTTCCTTGGTACCGTGATGCGTCTGCCTGTGTCGGTCGCCATTATCGACTGGAACATCCCGACACTGGGTGGGGCCCGGCTGATCGAAATTCTGCGTGAACAGGAAACCCCGCCTCGCATCGTGATCTATGGCGATGATGCCCAGGACCTACCCCGCAAAGCGATGGCCGCCGGGGCCGCCGGGTTCGCGCCCCGCTCCGGGACTGCCGACGAAGTGTTGACCATTTGCGCCGACGTGGCGGCGGGCAAAATGGTGTTCCCCTTCGTGGACGTGCGAGAGCTGCAACAGGACCCGATCCAAAGCCTGTCCAAAAAGGAACGCGCCATCCTCGAAGCGCTCTCCACCGGTCTGACCAATCGCGAACTCGCAACCGAGCTTGAGATTTCCATCAACACGGTGAAATTCCACCTCTCCAATCTGTTCGACAAGCTAGGTGTGAAGAACCGTGCGCAGGCCATTGCGTTCTTCTATTCGCAGCGTGGCGCGGGCGGGCCAGACTGAACATATATTTCGTATACGTCGGTATGCGCGCAACATTATTTCTTGACACTTTGCATCCCCGTCCCTCTTGTGCCGCTCAATGTGCGCCGAATGACGGACCAACAAAGGATGCAATTCCATGAGCTTTCACGACATTGAACAAGCGCCCGCGCGGCTGAACCGCTCCGAACTCGCCGTGCCCGGCAGCCAACCCAACATGTTTGAAAAGGCTGCACAATCTGACGTCGATGTGATCTTTCTCGACCTCGAAGATGCCGTCGCCCCGGATGAAAAAGCGCAAGCTCGCAAGAACATCATCGAAGGGCTGAACACCATCGATTGGAACACGAAAACCATGTCCGTTCGAATCAACGGGTTGGACACGCACTACATGTATCGCGACGTTGTGGACGTGATTGAACAAGCGGGCGAGCGGCTTGATCTGATCATGATCCCCAAGGTCGGTACGGCGGCCGATATCTATGCTGTCGACATGCTCTGCACCCAGGTCGAAGACGCCGTTGGCCTCAAGAAGCGCGTCGGATTCGAA
Organism: uncultured Rhodobacterales bacterium; assembly: GCA_964509095.1. Taxonomy (GTDB): domain Bacteria; phylum Pseudomonadota; class Alphaproteobacteria; order Rhodobacterales; family Rhodobacteraceae; genus Aliishimia. The sequence goes on along the minus strand of CAZDXI010000180.1, from coordinate 200 downwards.
CACATTATCGAAACCGCCTTGGGCATGCAGAACATCACCGAAATCGCAGGCGCGTCCAAGCGCAATGAGTCCCTGCATTTCGGCGTGGCGGACTACGCCGCCTACACCCGCGCACGCACCACAAACATAGGCGGCGTGAACCCCGATTACGCCGTGCTCACCGACCCCGATGGTGACGGCAATCGGATGACCCATTGGGG
>CAZDXI010000179.1:0-6325 GCA_964509095.1 uncultured Rhodobacterales bacterium | reverse complement strand
TATTCGATCAGCAATTCGTCCCTTGGGCCTGTGCCTCCGGTCAGGGCCGATGCGAAACTCTTGCCCTGCGTGCCGTGATACGGCGCCAGCCCGGCCCGATCGAGGATCGTTGCCGACAGATCCACTGTGGACGCCAAGGCCTCGGATGCCCGACCCGTCCTGTCTGCGGGATCAGACCAGATAAATGGCACCCGCGTGATGGAGCGGAAGGGCAATGCGCCTTTCAACACCATGTTGAAATCGCCCATGTAATCCCCGTGATCCGAATTGTAGCAGATCACCGTATTGTCCCGCTGCCCGCTGGCCTCAAGCGCGCTGAGGATATCACCAACCGCATCGTCCACGAAAGTGGTCATGCCTGCAGTCAAGGCCATCGCCTCTTGCAGGTGCCGCTGATTTAGCATCTGCGCAGTTTGTGGCGTCAGCTGCCCGCCATCACCTTTCCAGTTGTCATGCATCCACTGCATCGGCGGAGTTGGATTCTGGTGCGCCTCGTAAGGGAGCGGCACATCGAAATCCTCGGGATCGTACATGTCCCAGTACTTGCCCGGTGGATTGAACGGGTGATGCGGGTCCGGGAACGACACAAACGCAAAGAACGGCGCGTCAGCGTCGGCTTGTGCGTTCAGATAGTCAATCGCGCGGTCGCGGATATAGGCGGTGGGATAGAACTCCTCCGGGATCGGCGTGCGATAAGCTTGCGGACAGCTGTAGTTGTGCGGAATTTCGTTGGCGGGATCATGCAAAGCCTCCCAATCGGGCGCATTCTGACGGAACCATTGAAGGTAATGCCCCCCGCATTTGTCCCCGTGAGAGGTGACCATATCGACATGCTTGTAGCCATAATAAGGCGTCTTGAACGCATAGCGTTCGTCGCTGTCATAGCGTCCGGGTTCTTCTTCCCCGTAATCTCCATCCATCGGCTTCCAGGCCTCGGGTGGATCGGCGGGTGCGGCATCCTTGCGGCCCATCGGGGGAAGGGTGGTGAACGGTTGCAGATGGCTTTTGCCAATCGCGGCAGTGTCATAACCCGCTGCGGCCAATTGATCGACAAAGGTGTTCGCTGACAAGGGCAAGCGGCACCCATTGTGGCGCAGACCATGCACCGTGGGATAGCGTCCCGTGAGCAGCGAGGCCCGGTTCGGCATACATACCGGAGAGGCGATATGGAAATTGTCAAACCGGGTGCCTTGCGCGGCAATCGAGTCGATGTTCGGCGTCTTAACCACCGGGTGTCCATAGCACCCAAGCCAGTCGGCGCGCTGCTGGTCGGTAATCAGGAACAGGAAGTTGGGTTGCAGGGTCATTCAGTGTCCTTCCGAGCCAATGCGCTTGGCATAAGCGTCAAAGCGTGCGGCGAGGTCTTCGGGCGCCTCGACCATGGCATCATGCCAAGTATCGATCTCTTCGCTGGTCCAGTCTGGGCGACTGCGAAGGCTCTGATACAGGCTCCAGAACGGGGAGCCCGTGTTGCGCGCGGCAGCGATGTAGTGACGGTGCACGATGGTTTTCTCACGCCCGGTAAGGGTCACACCTGTTTCAAATGTGCCTTTTGGGTGGGGTGTGATCTTGCTGAGCAACCAAGACTTAAGCTTAGGATTGTCGGTCCAGGTATCCATGCCCGCATCCGGCTCTAGGCCAATCGCACCGGCGTCAATTTGTTTCTGAAACCCAGCCATTCGCGCGGGGTTGGCGTTGGCAAAAACCGCCTCATTACTGACCTCTGGCGCGAAGGCATCCAGATAGACAAGGGCACGTATCCGTTCGGGCCGCTCTGATGCGACGCCGGTGATGACCTGACCGCCATAGGAATGCCCGACAAGGATCACGTCCGTCAGATCCCGCCAGTCGAGCACATGAACAATGTCCTGCACATGAGTGTCGGCGGTGATGTCGGCTGACAGCAAGTGGCTGCGCTCCCCCAGTCCGGTCAGGGTCGGTGTATGCACTTCATGACCCATCTTGTGCAGCGCAAGGGTCGTGTCTCGCCAGCACCAGCCACCATGCCAAGCGCCGTGGATTAGAACGAAGGTCGCCATGCTGGCCTCATGCGGTTTGTAGGCGTCGGGCGGCCATGTGATGCCAGATGATCAAACCTAAAGCGACCGCGAGAGCTGCTGAGTGAATGAGTTCTGGGCGGGCAAGGATCAGCACGGCAAGGGCCAGTCGGATGAACACCCATGGCAGGCTGAGTGCGGACGCATCAAAGCGCGCCAAGGCACTTGCGATCAGGTACAGCACCACCGCCAGGCGCGCGATCAACCAAGCCATCGACGCAAGGGACACGCCGTCCTCGTATCCCGGCAAAGGCGCACCTGTCGGGCTGGAGGGGTCAATCAGGGCCTGATCAATCAGCAGAAATTCAGGATAGAACGCAAACACGAATGGGATCGTGAACATCACAATGCCAGAACGCACCGCGCTGAATCCTGTGCGCATGGGTTCGGCCTTGGTGATTGTCGCGGCGGCAAAGGCGGCCAAAGCAACGGGCGGAGTGATGGCGGATGCCACCGCGAAGTAGAAGATGAACATATGCGCCGTGAACGTCGCGATCCCGAGGCCGATGAGCAGCGGCCCCATCAACAGCGCGACGTTGATATAGGCCGGAACCGCAGGCATCCCCATGCCCAGAAGCACAGCCAGCAGCATCGTGATGAACAGTGCGATGAACTGGAACAGGGTGGAGCCTCCGCCGCCCAGATCGAAGGATAGAAGGAACCGCAGCACGTCGATGGCGACGAATTTCGACAGACCCGTGAAATTCAGGCACACGTCGATCACAGTCACAGCAAGGAACATCAGATACAGCGTGGAAATTGTGATCCCCGCTTCAGCCATTGCGTCCAGAACCTTGCGCGGTTTGGCACGGAAGTCTTTGTCGAGAAACAGCAGCAACGTCACGAAGGCGGCGGCCCACCAGCCTGTCGCGCCCGCATCCCCGGCGGCGTTTTGGTAGATCTGCAGTACCCAAGGCAGCGACGTCGCGCGGCAACTGTCTCCTTGGATCAGCACCTCTGCACCGAGCAACCAACCCAAGGGACCACAACCCACCACGTCCTTCGGCGACAGAAGCAGGATCAGGATCAGCAGGATCGGCAGGAAAATCTGGCACAGATGCAGAATGTCCGTGCGCGTGATGCGCATGTCGTCGGTAAGCTCTCCGAATGCCTCAATGCCTTGCTTGCGCGATTGGAACACAGCGCTCAGGAACAGGCAGGCGAAATAGGCAATTGCGGGCAGGGCAGCCGCGATGATCACATCGCGGTAAGGCACAGCCGTCATCGCGGCGAGGATGAAGGCAGCCACACCCATGACCGGAGGCATGATCGAGCCACCAGAGGAGGCCGCAGCCTCCATCCCGCCAGCGAAGACTTTGGAAAAGCCGCGCTTGATCATCATCGGGATCGTCAGCACGCCGGTCGACAGCACATTCACCACGGGGCCGCCCGTGATCGTGCCAAACATGGCGGAACTCACGATAGCCGCATGGGCCGGACCGCCACGCAGGTTGCGAGTCCAGCGGAAGGCGAGCTTGATCAGCGTCTGACCACCTGCCGATTTTCCGAACATCGCGCCAAGGATGATATAGGGAAAGACCACGTTCATGATCACATTCATGAACCGGCCCAGAATACCGGACGCATTATTGACCAGTGAATCGTGCACGTTGGGCACGCCATCGAGGAAAGTTCGCGGCTCACCCCCCAGCTTGGTCACAAGGTACTTGTTGATGTCGTTGGCCCCATACACATACCAGACGAACACGGTGGCAATTGTGTAAAGCGCGATAAAGATCGACACGAGCACCAGAGGAAGGCCCCAGACCTTCACATTGTAGCCAAGGAATACGAGGATCGACACGCCCATGATCGCCACAAGCCAGACGCCTGTGGTGGACACGCATTTGGGGTCCTCAACCGTGTCGGGCACGGGCAGACCCATGGTTTCGGCAAATTCGATTTCGGCCTGTAATGTCTCTGCCATGATGCGGGCGCGTTCGCCTGTGAAGGCGTCGATCAGGCAGACTGAGTCGATCTCAATCAGGTACGTCAGCGAAATCGCCCCGGCGCAGACCACAAGGGCGATATCCATGAACGCACCAAGATACACCCGCGCAGTGCCGCGCCATTCGCGCCACATGGAGTGCTTCAGTGCGACCACCAGCATCATGATGAAAAAGACGATGGGGTAAAACCACTCCGTCGCGAAGGCGCGGGTTTTCATCTTTTCGAAGCCGGTGAGGTTCTGCAGCAGGTCCTCCCAGCCGGGAATGACCGGGGTGCTGTTCACAACGCCCAGCAGTATGAACAGGAGGGACAGGACATAGACGCTCTTGTTCGGGAACACCGAACGTTCTGCTTCGCTGTCAGACATGGCCTACCTGTGTGGATTTGGAACATGGCGTGAGCACCGCCGCGACGGTGCTCACAGGTTCAAAGGAATGCGATCAATCCGCCGCGACGGCGCAATCATCCAGTTCGTACCCGGCTTCGCGCCATGCACGTGCAGCTGCCGGGTGGTATTTCACGGGGTTTGCCCCGCACATACCCAGCATCGGATTGTCGAAGTTCACTGTGTTGCCAAAAGGTGCTTTGGCTTTCAGATCGTCCAAAGTAGCGATGTAGGCAGACACAAGGCTGTGGACGAGGTCGTCATCCATGTCCTTGTTCACGACGTTGCCGCCAATCGTGGCAAACGCGCGGAACGTGTCGTCTTCGGACACGAAGGTCCAGTCTTCACCCATAGTTTTCTGCAAATCGGCCAAAGGCATCGTGAACGGAGCGCTGCCCGGCGCAACCATGTATTTCTGCATGGCCTCGCTGTCATAGGACGCTTTGGGCATAGACCAGCCGGTCATTTTACCTGCGGCTGTTGCCGAAGTCAGGCGCGAGCCGGGAAAGAGTTCGGGCAGCACGACCGCATCCGGTTCACCACTGGTCACAAGGCTGACGCCCTGACCCCAGTTGATCTGCATGCCTTCATAGTCTTCGCCGTCTTTCAGCCCGGCGACGATCTGGATCATGCTGCGGGCGTTTGTCAGCGCGCCACCACGCGGCGGACCGTTATAGATTTTGCGACCCTTGAGATCGTCCCAGCCCTGAATGCCTTTGGCGTCATAGGCGTAAAGGAAGAAAATCCCCAGTGTGAACGGGTTGATCGCGCGCAGATTACCTGCAAGCTCTGCCCCTTTTTCTTTACCGAGCGAGCCATAGGGGCCGACGCCGCGGCTCATCAAGAACGGCAGGATGTGTGGAGTCGCCGCAATATCTGTCTTACCCTCAGCCACGTTCTGGATTGAGTTGGTCAGCGTTTGGCCATCGGTCAGCTGAATGTTGGCGATCCCTTGCGTGCCTGCGATCTCGGTCAGGTGGGCAGGTGACAGGTGGGTCGACCCACCCGGAGACGCTGTTTCAGCGGTCAGGTTGATGGACTGCCCCAGACTTGAGGTGGCAAAGGCGGCTGCAGCAAAAAGCGCACCCGCGAATAGATGTTTGGACATTGGTTTCTCCCGGTTGTCTTTTTTTTCTGGTTGAACTGTCTTGTTGATAGGCGGGGTGTGTCAATCACTTTGTTGCAACAGCAACGTTTTTTCGTTTTGGTTCTTTTGACCAAATGTCCAGTCGCAAGGCCACTGGCTTACCTGACGTTGAGCTGCTGTCTGGAATTTTGTTGCATAAGCTTCAATTCTGAAGTTTTTCTACGTGCATGTCGGCTATTGATCCATTCGACCCGCTTTTGTCGGAGTCCGCGTTTGACCACAATCTGAACATTCGGATTTTGCGTCTGGCGTCTTCTTTGACGACGATTTTGCAGCGCACGAGCCTGCGGGACCATAATGTCACGACCCAAGAATACCGGATCTTTGTGACGATTGCCCGACATGGCGCATTGCATGTCCGCGCTTTGTCGCGAAAAGCCTCTATGGATCCGGCACATGCCAGCCGGGCTATGAAAGGCATGCAAGCCAAGGGGTGGCTGATGCGAAGCCCGCACCCCAGCGACAAGCGCCTTGCCATCTTTGCGATGACAGACAAGGGGCGGAGCATTTTTCAGTCGATCTTTCCGGATGCGGATGCTTTGGCACGCGAGTTCTCTGGATTGTTCAGCGAAGAAGACGCGATCCAGTTTCGCGACATGCTTGACCGGGCAAGAGAGCATGCAGCGCACCTGCTGGATGAACGGGACGGCTGAACTGCCGCAATGACATCCGTTTTGTAGGGAAAACGCTTGCCAAGTTGGTGATGCTTGGCTATTGCGACGTCTCGTTCGCGTGGCCGGCCGATATGGCATGCCGAGTCGCGCTTTTACCGACCCGAAGTTGAGG
>CAZDXI010000178.1:3095-6329 GCA_964509095.1 uncultured Rhodobacterales bacterium | reverse complement strand
GCCGCCACCAAACAAGTGTTTGAATAGCATGGAGAAGTTGGAGTTCACTTGTTCAAATGCTGTCAGCAACCGCTCCCGGCCTTCCTTGTTTAGGTTCGCAATGCCATTGCGCAGGGTAGAAATCGCCTCTTCCAGATCAACCTTTTCGTTGGCCAACTCATCATGTTCGACCTGCACATCCTTGGCGTCTTCTTCCGCGCGCAGGTTCACAGCCCCAAGCGCATCGCGCTGGCGCTTCAGGCGGTTCACATCGGATTCGAGAGCCTCGGCGCGGGGCATCTCGTCAGGGTTCACATCAAGCTGCGTGAGCAACTGATTTGGCGTGAGCTGCTGATCTTCGGCAATACGTTCTGCGGCAGCTTGGGTGGCTTCGCGGGCCGCTTCGACGCGGGCTTCGGAGCGTGCGCGGGCTTCGCGGGCTTCGGACGCGGCGCGCTCAGTTTCTCGTTCAGCGTCCTGTGCTTTGCGCAACGCGCCTTCGGCCGTGGACAACTCATCCGCTGCTTTGGCCTTGCGGCTCTCCGCCTTGGCAAGTTCTTGCATCAACGCTTCGCGCTGCTCGGCGATCTGTTCGGGGGCGGCTTGCGCCTCTTTCAATTCCGCTTCGCTGGCATCCTTGCGCTCGAACAGCTCGGAACTGCGCGTTTCGGCGGTTTCCAACCGGTTCTTCCAGCTTGTGATTTCTTTGGTAATGTCCTGCGCACGCTGAGTGCGCGCCTCACCTTCGCGACGCAATTCATCCTGAGCAGAACGACGCGACATCATTGTGATCCGTGCGGCTTCCACGGTCATGCGCAAGTCGTCGACCCGGGCGCGTGCCGCGTCGAGATCCTCTAACTCACCCAGTGACTTTTCCGCCTCATTGGCCTGCTGACGCGCGGCCATCGCTTCGTCTTCGTGACGGCGCACGGCAAGGCCGAGGCTTTCGAGCTTACCTTGAGCCAGATTGCGATCTGCCTCCGCGCGCGACAAAGCGCGAGACGCTTCCGTGAGCATCCGATCCGCCTGCTTGCGAGCATCGCGGGCCTCTGCATCTGCACGAGTAAGCTCTTCAAGACGGGATTTCAGGGCCTCATGGGCTTGCTCTGCTGCATCCGCACGCTGGGTCGCTTGTTCCAACGCTTGTTTCAGTTCTTCCAGCCGGTTCAACTGCTGCAAACGAAGGGCGGCGGCAGAGGGCGCGTCTTCGGCCCAAGCCCGGAACCCGTCCCAGCGCCAAAGGTCGCCCTCGGTCGAGACCAGCCGTTGGCCCGGCTTCAATTCGGACTGCAGGTCAACCGCATCCGCAACATCGGCCACACCGATCTGAGCGATCCGGCGGTGTAGGGCCGCAGGCACCTTCACGAATTCGGACAGAGGCGTGACATTGCCCGGCAAGGGCTGGACGTTGTCGTAGGCCGGAAGTGCGGCCCAACCGGAAGGACCATCTTCGTCGACTTCTGGCGCGCGCAGGTCATCCGCTAAAGCAGCCCCAAGCGCCTTCTCATAGCCTGGCTTGACGGTCAGCGCGTCCATGATCTGGCCGCCTTCGGCGGTGTCCCGATCCACCAGTTTAGCCAGTGCGCCGACCTCTGCACGCAGCGCGTTCAACTCGCCTGCAGCTTCGGAACGTTCTGCGCGCGCATCTGCTTCGCGGGCCTGCGCCTCTGTGCGGGCATCATCCGCTGCTTCCAGTGCATCCTCGGCCCGCGCAGCCATATTTGTCGCTTCAGCTGCGGCATTTGTGGCGGTCTCAAAGTCAAGCGCAGAGGTTTCCAATGCCGCTTTCGAGTCCTGCATCGCTGTGCGGGCTTTTTCCGCCTCACTTTCAGCCTTCGATTGCGTCGTTTGGCTGTCTTCAACCAGCCGCTGCGCAGACTGGTGGCGTGCGGCCAACCGTGCGACGTCTTCCGTTTGCTGCCCCAGATCACTCTCGCGGGCCTGCAACACTTGTGCGGCGTCCTGTGCGACTTCTGTGGCCTCGGTCAACGCATCGTCAAAACCTTCGGAGGCTGTTGCGATCTCTGCGGCCTCGTTTTCGAGTTGCGCAATCGTTTCCCCCGCGTCCCGATTCAATCCGGTTTCGCGTTCGATATCGCGGCTAAGTTGGGCGATCCGCGCTTGCAAAGTCTCGATAGTCTGTTCGGCGCGCGCTTCCTGATCCGCCAGAGTGTCGCGTTGCACGGACAAGCGCTGGACAAGTGCGGCAGCAATAGCTTCTTCTTCGCGCAGTCCGGGAAGCACATCTTCGGCAGTTGTTCTAGCTTTCAGAGCATCTTGCACAGAACGCTCCGCTTGGGCCGCTGCTGTGACCCGTTCTCGCAGCTGATCCTCAGACGACGCGCGGGCATCGTCAGCTTCTCGCCAACGACGGTACAGCAACATACCTTCAGCCCGGCGCAAGTCGGTTCCGATCTCCCGATAGCGCGCAGCCTGTCTGGCCTGGCGTGCGAGTTGCGCAAGTTGTGTGGCGAGTTGCTCAATGACATCATCGACGCGTGCCAGATTGGTTTCTGCGCCTTTCAGTTTCAATTCCGCTTCGTGGCGGCGTTGATACAAACCGCTGATCCCCGCGGCCTCTTCCAGAATGCGACGGCGCGCTTTGGGTTTGGCGTTGATCAACTCGGAAATCTGCCCTTGCCGAACAAGAGCCGGCGAATGCGCGCCGGTCGAGGCATCTGCGAACAGCATCTGCACATCACGGGCGCGGACATCCTTGCCATTTGTTTTGTAGGCGGACCCTACGTCCCGGGTGATCCGACGGACGATTTCAAGTGTGTCCTCATCGTTGAAACCCGCAGGCGCCAAACGATCAGAGTTATCAAGGTGCAAAGAGACTTCAGCAAAATTTCTGGCAGGACGTGTGGCCGCACCTGCGAAGATCACATCTTCCATGCCTCCACCGCGCATCGCGGTCGGGCGGTTTTCCCCCATTACCCAACGCAGAGCTTCCAAAAGATTGGATTTTCCGCAGCCGTTTGGCCCCACAACACCGGTCAAGCCGTCGGCAATGACCAAGTCGGTAGGGTCAACAAAGCTTTTAAAGCCCGTCAAACGGATTTTGGAAAACTGCACGTGCTCGATTCCTTTTGCCCACGTATGGTGACGGCTTGAAGCAGGATGAGTCAAGCAAACGACCCCACAATCTGCGCGGTCCGCAGGGTTATCCACAAGATATTGCGTTTCGACTGGTCATACATGATGCGGACGCTCACCGCATAAGAACATCCCGATCCCTACTCACCTTTGGTTAAG
>CAZDXI010000178.1:0-2995 GCA_964509095.1 uncultured Rhodobacterales bacterium | reverse complement strand
GTTAATCCGCGTTAAGGTTAATCCGCGTTAAGGTTAATCCGCGTTAAGGTTAATCCGCGTTAAGGTTAATCACATGAGCTCTGAAAGAGTCGGCTTTCAAAAGCCTCCCAGTCAACCCAAAATGTTGATTTCAAATCATAAAATGAGATTTTCTGCGCCACTTCCCACCCACACCATAAATGCTCCGCACCAGATGAATTCCCCGGTCGCTGAACCTGCACGAGATTGCACTTCACGCGAACTGGTCATATATTTTGACCAATAGAAAATTGGTGCCCCCATGCCCTTCCGCCCTGTTCAATCAGAGAAAATTTCGGCTGCTGTCGTAAAGCAGATTGAAGAGCTAATCCTGCGGGGCATCTTGCGACCCGGCGAACGTCTACCGGCAGAAAGGGAACTCGCGGATCGTCTCAACGTGTCGCGCCCCTCTCTGCGGGACGCAATTAGCACACTGCAGACATCAGGTCTTTTGAGCGCGAAACCGGGCGCGGGGGTCTTTGTCGCGGACGTTCTAGGGTCTGCATTTTCGCCAGCTCTCAGAGATCTTATGTCCCGGCATGATGATGCCGTCATGGACTACCTGGCATTTCGAAGGGACATGGAAGGTCTCGCCATTGAACGCGCGGTGCGTCTGGCCTCAGACACTGATTTGCAAGTGGTGCAGGCAATTTTCACTAAGATGGAAACTGCGCACAAAACCGAAAGCGCGGAAGATGAAAGCGCCCTCGATGCGCAATTCCACATGGCCATCATCGAGGCCAGTCATAACGTCATCATGCTGCATATGATGCGGTCTATGTATGACCTTCTAAAAGAAGGTGTGTTCTACAATCGCGCGATGATGTTCAGTCAGACCACGACGCGTCGCGCGCTTCTTGACCAACACAGGGCGATCAATGCAGCTTTACAGTTACGGGATGGACCGACCGCAAGAGCCGCGATTGAAGCGCATTTGGACTATGTGCTGCAGTGTCTTGAGGATCAGCGACGCGCGACGCGCAACGAAGACATTGCGAAGCTGAGGCTGGATCATGAAACCTGACGCATCGGCGAGGGCACTGCAAAAGAAAACCCCGGACCTCATGCAAAGTCCGGGGTCTATATCTGCTATCATATGCTGACTTAGTGCAGCTTCGCGTCAACCTGAGCGATGGCATCGTCGATCAATGCGTCACCGTCCTTGGCCGTCATCTGTTTCGCGATCACGTCGCGCGCTGCCATGACAGCGACAGCAACAGCTTGATCCCGCACTTCTTTAACAGCGGAGCTTTCGGCAGATGAAATCTGATCTTCCGCCGCAGCCATACGGCGCGCTATCGAGGATTTCAGGTCTTCCTTGGCCTGTTCGGCTGCAGCTTGCGCTTCGTCCTTCGCCTGAGCGACGATGCGGTCCGCCTGCGCCTGCACTTCCTTGTGCTTGCGCTCGTACTCCGCCAGCAGTTTCTTAGCGTCTTCCTGAAGCGCCTTGGCCTCTTCAATTTCAGTAGAGATGCCTGCAGGCCGCTTATCAAGCAAGCCGCTCAGGATGCTGGGAACTTTGAAGTAGAACAGCACGCCAACAAACAGCAGGAACGCAACCAGGACCACGAAATCCGTGTTCTTCAGCGAGAAGAAACCCACATCCTTGCCTGCTGCGAAAGCAGGTCCAGCAAGCACGGACAATGTGAGGGCAGAGATGATCTGTTTGGTCATGTCCTTACCCCTTCATCCGAGCAGTAACAGCTGCTGTGATCGATTTCGCGTCCGACTTGTGACCCAGTGAGGAGACGATCTCCTTGGCTGTGTCCTTGGCCACGTCTTTCACGCTGTCCAGTGCACTGGCGCGAATAGCCGCGATGGCTTTTTCGGATTCAGCTGCTTTCGCAGAAATTTCCGCGTCTGCCTTGGCAATCGCTTTGTCCAATTCGCCTTGGATGGACGCACGTGTCTCAGCCGCAATCGTCTGCGCTTCGGCCCGAGCATCTGCCAACGCCTTGTTGTAGGCGGTCTCGGCTTCTGCGGCCTTCTGCTTCAGGTCTTCCGCGTTCGCAATCGCGTTAGTGATCGTGCCCTGACGCTCTGCCAGAATGGCCGCAATCCGTGGCAACGCAATGCGCGACAGCACGAAATAGATCACGACTAGCGTGACAATCAGCCAGAAGATCTGGTTGCCGTACCACTCAAAGCACAGCTGCGGCATACCGATGGCACCGCCACCTGCATCAACGCAGGAACCTGCCACCTCTTCCGCCAATGGCGTTTCTGTTGCCATGTCCTCGTCCTCCTTGAACCGGTTTTACCACCGGACGGGCGATTGGCCCATCCGGCACGTAAGGATGGCTCAAATGATTAGACGGCGAACATCAGCAGAAGTGCCACGAGGAACGAGAAGATCCCCAGCGCTTCCGAGAACGCGATACCGATGAACATTGTTGCCGTCTGGCCAGCGGCCGCGGACGGATTGCGCAGAGCGCCGGAAAGGTAGTTACCAACGACGTGGCCCACACCAACAGCCGCGCCGCCCATACCTGTACAGGCCAGACCAGCACCGATGTAGGCACCCATTTGAACGATATCGCCTTCCATGTCTTTTCTCCTTACGATGGAATTCAGATTGATTTCGGTAGGATGGGGTTTGACCCCATCCGAGTTGTTAGTGATGCGGATGCAGCGCGTCCTTGAGGTACACGCAGGTCAGGATCGCGAACACATAGGCCTGGATAAAGGACACCAGCACTTCGAGTGCATAGATCGCTGTCACCGCAATGATGGACAGGGGCGCAATTGCGACAACTGCCGCAAAGCCCGCGAAAACTTTGATCACCGCGTGGCCCGCCATCATGTTGCCCGCCAGACGAATGGAGTGGCTGACAGGGCGCACGAAGTAGGAAATGATTTCGATAATCGCCAGAATGGGGCGCAGCGGCAGCGGCGCGCTGGACACCCAGAACAGGCCCAGGAACGACGCGCCGTTCTTGACAAAGCCCAGGATCGTGACGGCAAAGAACACGCCAAA
>CAZDXI010000177.1:0-6360 GCA_964509095.1 uncultured Rhodobacterales bacterium | reverse complement strand
GAACCAAAAGGAGATTACGTTATGACACACACCCGTTTCGCATTCGTCAAAGCGCGCTGGCACGCCGAGATCGTCGATCAGGCTTTGATAGGCTTCCACCAATTGATCCCGCCGGATCGCACCGACGTTTATGACGTGCCGGGCGCGTTTGAACTTCCGCTGATGGCGCGGGAACTGGCGCTGTCCGGCCAATACGGCGCGATTGCCTGCGCAGCACTTGTCGTGGACGGAGGCATCTACCGCCATGATTTCGTGGCGCAAACCGTGGTCGATGGTTTGATGCGTGTGGGGCTGGATACCGGTGTGCCGGTCCTCTCGGTGTCCCTCACCCCGCATCATTTTCAGGAAACGGACCATCACCTTGCGATCTATAAGGATCATTTCGTTGTGAAAGGTCAGGAAGCCGCCTCTGCCGCGCTGGGCATCCTAAAGGCGCGCGCGGGGCTCAGCCAAGCGGCCTAGCTCTCCCCGGTATAGCGTCGCATCCCCGCCGGTGGATTGGCAAAAAACTCCACCACCGGCACCGGGGGTGCGGCGCGACCGTCTTCGACGAAGCTCACCAGACCGCCCAGCCGCTCCGCTTCGTCCGGGTCGTGCGTCACCATGATCACGGTGGCGCCCAATTTGCCTGCGATGTCCTTCACGAGATCCAGCATCTCGCGCCGTTGCGCGGGACCTAAGGCAGAAAACGGTTCATCCAGCAACAAGACAGGCCGCGCCATGACCAGCATCCGTGCAATCGCCGCGCGGCTTTGCTGCCCTCCGGACAGTTCGGACGGTTTGCGCGACTCCATGCCTTCGAGTCCCACCGAAGCCAAAGCCGCACGCACTTTTCCCTGTTCCGCCGCATCCAAACTCAGCACAGGGCGCAGCCCAAGCCCGACATTCTGCGCGATGCTGAGGTGCGGGAACAGGTTGTGGTCCTGAAACAGCATCGCGACTGGGCGCTTGTCCGCGCTTTGGGTCAAGGCCGCACCATCCAGCAGCAAGTGCCCAGCCGATTGCTCCAAAAACCCCGCGATTCCGCCAAGTAGGGTCGATTTTCCCGACCCGGACGGCCCGACCACGGCGAGCAAGCTGCCCGTCGGCAAGGTCCACTCCACGGAAAGCTCAAACGTGCCCTGCCGAAACACACAGCCCTGAAACTCAAGCATTGCGCCGCCCCCACGTGTCAAACATCCAGAACAGCGCGAAACTCATCAACGCCAGCAGCACTGACGCGCTCGCTGCCGCATCGACGCGATAGGCCGCAAGCAGTTGTTCGATCTGCAAGGGCAGGGTGGCGCGGGTCGGATCGGCGAACAAGGCAATCACCCCAAGGTCTCCCATCGACAGGGCCGCGCCCAGTCCCAGCGCGAACCCAATGGGACGCCGCAGACGGGGCAGCAACACAATCCGCCATAGCGCCCAGCCCGTGAGTCCAAGCGAAGCCGACAACCGGGCATAGGTCTGCACCGCATCCCGAAGACCCGGCACCAGAATGCGCAGCGCAAAGGGCAGGGCCATCACTGCGTTTACAATGCCTGTTACAACCAGCGCTATGCGCGCCGGATCTGCGAAGGGAAAAATCAGAATGAACAACCCCGTCCCGATCATCAGCGGCGATGTCGCAAGGCCCAGCAATCCAATCGCCTCCGCTCCACCCGCACGCACAACCAGCGCGGCAAGCGGCAAGGCGAGCAGCATCAACAAAGCCGCACTCGCCAGCGCAACAATCACCGACCGTCCGGCAGCTTGCCAAACCGTTTCCGGAAGGCCCGGTATCCCGGGCAACCCTTGCCCCAGAATGCTCAGCATCGGGGCCAGTAGGAATAACGCACCCAGCACGATGATGGGCATATCCCAGCCTGCTTGGTCCCAGCGTTGCTGCGCGCGGTCCAGACCCGCGCCCGGCTCATGCGTTGGCAGCACGCGGAACAACAGCAAGCAAGCGCCCAGCGCAACCGCCATCTGGATCACCGACAACAACGCCGCACGCGCAAGATCGAATTCCAAGCGGAACGCCTGATAGATCGCCAGTTCAACCGTCGTCGCCCGTGGCCCGCCGCCAAGGATCAGCGCCACGGCAAAAGACGTCAGGCAAATGACAAAGATCAGTCCCAGCGCGCCCGGCACCACACGGCGCAGCATCGGCCATTCGAGCACAGTGAACAACTCGCGACGTCCCAACCTTAGGGTGGCGGCCAGCCGGAAATGCTCCGCCGGGATGTCCTGCCAGCCTTGTAGGATCAATCGGGTCGCCAGTGGCAGGTTAAAGAACACATGCGCCAGCACGACGCCGTGAAATCCATAGATAGAGACAGTTTCAGCGCCCAGCGACTCCAGCGCGCCATTCAGCCAGCCCTTGCGCCCGAAAATCGCCAGCAAGCCCATCACGGCCACAATGGCGGGCAACAGGAACGGCGCACCCAGCAGGGTGATAAGCCAGCTTCGCCCGGGAAAGTCGCGCCGCATCAGCGCGCGGGCGAGTGGGATCGCGAGAACGACCGAGATCAGCGCCGACAGCGCCGCCTGGGACAGTGTGAACCGGATCGCGGCCCAGTCCGAAGGACCAAGCCCACGCCCAAGTTCCGCCCGCCACAGCACGGCGAGCAAGGACACAAGCACCAGCGCCGCGACGACCAAAGCCGCCGCGACGCCGGGCCAACGTGTCAGCGGGATAGCGCGGTCAGCCATTCATCCAGCGCCGCATCGCGCATCGCGGCGGCATCTTGGGGCGACAACAGCAGCGCCTTGTCCGGTGCGATCAGCGTGTCAAACCCATCGGGCAGACCTGCCGCCGGGGTCACCGCCGGATACATCCAGTTGGTGGTCGGGATGACCGACTGGAACGCGTCCGTGACCATGAATTGCAGGAACTGATCCGCCAGTTCCGGTTGGTCCGTGCTGGCGACTTTGCCCGCGACTTCTACCTGCATGTAGTGACCTTCATCGAACTTGGCGGCGGCTTTGCTCGCGTCCTCTTCGGCGATCAGGTGATAAGCAGGCGAGGTCGTGTAGGACAGCACCATGTCCGCCTCACCATCCAGAAACAGGCCATAGGCCTCTGACCAGCCTTTGGTCACGGTCAGCACATTGTCGGACAGGCCCTCCCAGATCGCAGGTGCGTCGTCGCCATAGGCCGCCTTGACCCACATCAGCAGCCCCAATCCGGGGGTGGAGGAACGCGGGTCCTGAATGACGATCTTCATGTCACTGTCGCCCAGCGCCTTGAAGTTTGTCGGGGGTGTCGCGTCTGCGTTGTGCACAAATGCGAAATAGCCCCAGTCATACGGAACGAAGGTTGCGTCGGACCAGTCCACGGGCAAGTCGAACGCACCGCTGACGCTGTGATCTGCGAACATGCCAGTTTCCTTGGCCGCGGCTGTCAGGTTGGTGTCCAGACCCAACACGATGTCGGCTTCGGTCCGTGCGCCTTCCAGCTTCAGCCGCGCCAGCAACGCCGCGCCATCGCCAGCGGCGACGAATTCCAGATCACAGGCGCAGACCTCTTCGAACGCCTTTTCGATTGCGGGTCCCGGACCCCAATCCGACACGAAGCTGTCATAGGTATAGGCCTTGAGAACGGGCGTTTCTGCCATGGCGCTTGTCGCCATAAGTCCCGCAGCAAGGATGATGGATGGTTTCATGTGTTTCTCCATATCTGCTGGCGGATGGTCAGATTTGGAGAATATCCAGACCTTCCCTCCGCCGGTGTTAACCGGTTCAGGTTCTACGGGTCCGCATCTGCGTCTCAGCCAATCAAGGCACCCCGAGGTATCTTTGGATATAGAGCCTGCCCCGATCCGGGGCAAGCGGTGATCAAGCGCGCGAGTTTACCAGCCCCATGTGTGGAACAGCTCGCAGAGATGCACGTCTTCGACGTCTTCCAGAGTTACGCTCCACCGGGAGCCGGAACTGATGGTGAGATCGCCATCGTTCTGTTCGACATCCAATCCGCGTTTCCACCAGTCGCGGATCACCAGGCGATCTGTTCCGACCTCAAAGTCGCGGATAACGTCGTGACCATGCTGCCCGGCTTTGAAGACGAACACATCGCGCCCTTCGCCGCCAGTCAGATCATCACTGCCCGCGCCGCCCACGATCCGATCATCGCCATCACCGCCGAACAGCGTGTCTTCACCCCGGTTGCCGCGCAGCACATCATGGCCATCACCGCCTTGGAGTTC
Organism: uncultured Rhodobacterales bacterium; assembly: GCA_964509095.1. Taxonomy (GTDB): domain Bacteria; phylum Pseudomonadota; class Alphaproteobacteria; order Rhodobacterales; family Rhodobacteraceae; genus Aliishimia. Next base: position 2,191 of record CAZDXI010000177.1, on the reverse strand, counting down.
ATCGTCACCCTCACGCCCGCGCAGCTTGTCATTGCCGCCGAGCCCGGCGATGAAATCCGCCTCTTCCGTACCGGTCAGGCGTTCCCGGCTGTCGTCTCCGATAATCCGGTTCATCGCGGTGAAGACATCGCTTTGGATCGCGTCCACATCGGTGTTGCGTTCGATGATGTCCGCCAGCGTGGTTTCCCACAGCTCCGCGCGTTCTGCGTCTGAGAACCCTTCGCGCCCGGCGCTCCAGAACGGATCGCCATCGCGCAGGCGGGTGAACTGGTCGATCATGACAAGGGAGAACGTCTCCCCCAGCAGAGCACCCTCCAGCGCATCCTCGGCCAGTCCGCCGATCCAAGCGTCCACCAGATCAACCGATCCATAAGCCGCTTCCAGTCGTGCCGCGACCAGCGGGTCCGAGGAGATATCGTCAAAGCTGTCCGCGCGCTCCAGCCCCAGACCCTCGCGCAGGTCGTTATAGCTTGGCACACCCAGATCGCGACCGCGTTGGATGTTGAGAGAGGCAAGGTCGAACCCACCCGCACCCGGGGGGCCGAACAGGAAAGACCGCACGTCCTCTACAACCATTGTGTCTAGTGCCTGTGCGGTTTGTGTCGCAGCCCCGCGCAACACGTCTTCGATCATGTCGGGTTCGGACAGCAGGCTGGGTCGGAAAAACGCATCACGCAGCGCAAGTTCGGACGTCTCTGTGCCAGTTTCATCGACCAATTGCAGGTTCGGGGACAGCAGCGTGTGGCCAAAGCGGAAAACGGCGGTGGAAAACTCGACCGAGATTCCAACGTCGACCGTTTCATCATAGCCGCCATAGGCTTCCAGTGCGTCGTCGCCTAGCAAGACTGGCAGGAATTCGTTGTAGGTGACGGCCTGCACCATCGCTTCGACCCTTGCGCGGGCTTCATCGAACAGCTGGTTGTCACTCAGGGTCGGATCGGCTTCCGCCAGTTCATCGACCAGCCGGTTATGTTCCCGTGTAAAGATTGTGTGCATAGAGGACAGCGCGACGTTTTCTGCCGCGCGTACGTCTCCGGTGACTAGGTTCGCGCCTTCCAGATCAAGCTGTGCGTCTTCCGTCATCAGCAGCTTGCCGCCTTCGATCCGCATTTTGTCCACGGTTTCGGCATCCGAGCCATAGATCATCGACGCATCGATGTATGAGGTGATCTCATTCACATAGGCGCCGTCATGCGTGTCCACGCGGTTGAAGCCGATTTCGGCCTCTCCGGTGCCCATGGGATCAAAGAACGGATCGCCTGTTGGGACTTCGATATTTGCGCTGATGGTGTCGCCTGCTTCGGTGAGCGACAGATCGTGGTCGATGAATTGCCCCCAGATCCACAGGAAATCAGAAGCTCCTGCTGTGTTTTGGGTCGTTCCGTCCTGAGCCGCGACGATATTCGAAATCTCGCGTGCTCCGGGACGGTCTGCGCCGGACAACTCTCCGTTTTCTCCCTGATCGTTGAAGGTCAGTCTCAGCAACGGGGACCCTGCCATGCCCCAGTCAGGGTTGGTCGGATTGGTGCCTTGTCCATCGACCGGCCGCGACAGAATGTCGTTTTCACTCACAATACATACTCTTTCTACTCACACCGTGTGATCCACCGCTTGGCGTGCCCCAACCTCACGCTGCACTGCAGTATCACGAAAACGTGAGGTCGATAATCCCAATTGCGGCAACAATTTGTTCTCAATGTGCAAACCGCGGGAAATTTGCGGGACTGGCGCAGAGGTCGCAGCTTCCGGCAAATGGCCTGTCAGACCTTGGCAAGACAGGGAACCGCGCGTATTCCGCAAGCAACGTTAGCGGAGCGGATCATGAGCCTGAATTCATTTGGACACCTGTTTCGGGTCACAACCTGGGGCGAAAGCCACGGGCCCGCGCTGGGCGCGACGGTGGATGGATGTCCTCCGGGTGTGCCGATTGATGAAGGCATGATCCAGCATTGGTTGGACAAGCGCAAACCGGGGCAGAACAAATACACCACCCAGCGCCGCGAGGCGGATCAGGTGAAAATCTTGTCTGGCGTATTCGAAGGTCAGACAACCGGAACGCCTGTGCAGCTGATGATCGAAAACACCGATCAGCGATCCAAGGATTACTCCGATATCATGGACAAGTTCCGCCCCGGCCATGCGGATATCACCTATTGGCAGAAATACGGGATCCGCGATTATCGGGGTGGGG
>CAZDXI010000176.1:0-6361 GCA_964509095.1 uncultured Rhodobacterales bacterium | reverse complement strand
CAACAACACCGACGCCGAAGGACGTCTTGTTTTGGCGGATGCGCTGGCTCTGGCGGATGAGGAAAAACCCGATCTGATCGTGTCGATGGCTACTCTGACCGGTGCTGCGCGTGTCGCGGTTGGTCCCGACTTGGCCCCGTTTTACACAGACACCGAGGCACACGCGACCGCATTGGCTCAGGCCGCGACACGCGCCGCCGATCCGGTCTGGCGTCTGCCATTTCATGACCCATATGAGGCCATGATCGACCCCGGCATCGCCGACCTCGACAACGCGCCCAAAGGCGGTTTCGCCGGCAGTATCACTGCCGCCCTGTTCTTGCGGCGCTTCGTGTCCGACAGTCCTTACATGCATTTCGACATCTATGGCTGGCAGCCCAACGCCGCCCCTGCCCGCCCCAAAGGCGGCGTCGGCCAAGGCGCGCGGGCGCTATTGGAGGCCCTGCCAGAGATGCTGGGCCTGTGATGGACCCGCGCCTGACCCCGGCCACGGAGCGTGTTGCTCATGTCTCGCTCAAGGGAAAAGTGAATGCGCCGAAGTTCGTGGAAGGCGAAAAGGCAGTCGCTAGTTACACACAAGATGTCTTTTCCACTCCGGGTCCGGGGCATAACCCATCAAGCTCACGGGTCACGCAAGTACTAATGGGCGAAACCATAACCGTTCTCGAATATCACAAGGGCAACGCATTCATCGTCATGGACCGGGATGGTTACGTCGGCTGGATACCCTTTTTCTATGCACAGGACGATCCAAAACTGCCGTCAGCGACACATGTGATCGCAGCCCGGTCCAGCCACTCATACCGCGAACCTGACATCAAATCGAAAGGGATGGCGTACGAAGCCTCTTTTGGTGAACGTGTGCATGTTGAAGCCTTCGCGGGCAGCTTCGCCCGCATCATCCGCCCTCGCGGAACAGACTCCGCCCAAGGTCCTTTCACAGAAAAATATATCCCAGCCCAGCACCTCCGCCCCATCAATGACCCGGAGCGTGATCCCGCAGCAGTCACTGAACGCTTGCTCGGCACGCCCTATCTTTGGGGTGGCAACACATCTTTTGGCGTAGATTGCTCCGGTCTTGTGCAACTGGCGCTGATCGCCTGCGGCAAACCCTGCCCGCGTGACAGCGACATGCAGTTCGATGCCTTCCCTGCCATTGAAAAATCCGACCTCCAACGCGGTGACCTTGTCTTCTGGAAAGGCCATGTCGGCATGATGCTTGACTCAGAACGTTTGATCCACGCCAACGCACACCACATGGCCGTCGCGATCGAGCCGCTGGACGACGCCATCACCCGCATCGGAGCCAAGTAATTCGGCGACGTCACCGGCTACGCGCGGCCTTAGTACTTCATCTGTCAAAAAATACCTTTGGGGTAGTTTGTGGGGGCAAACAGCCCCCTCATCAAAAACATGTCGTCCGCGTCAGCGGCCCTTTGGATCACTCCACCGCGCGGATCAGTTTGCGTTCCAGCACACGCAGCACGGTTTTCAGATCATGCCCGCGTCGAAGGATCTGCCCATCCATCCCGATCACCGCATACATCCCCTGCCGTCCGCGCAGTTTGGGGCGCTTTTCAATCCGGTACAAAGGGTGTTCCGCCGTGCGTCGAAATACGGAAAAGATCGCAACCTCTTTCAAGCTGGAAATCCCGTAATCGCGCCACTCTCCCGCCGCGACCATGCGCCCATAAAGTGACAGGATCACCCCAAGTTCAGTGCGATGAAACGCAACGACCGGGTTGGGGATTTCACGCAGGTTGCTGGGATTGGGAGTTTGCATGTTCATGAACTAAGACTTGCGCCATTTGATCATTATAGCAACCCTGCAGCCAAGGGATTGTCGAACGACCACTAAAGCGTTACGAATAATCTCAAATACAGGGAAAGATGAAACATAAATGACCCCGCAAGCGCGCGCCGAAAAAGCCGCCCAAACCATGTTTGACAATGACCCGGCCAGTCGGGGTCTGGGGATGCAGATCGACCAGATTGCGCCCGGTACGTCTGTTTTATCCATGATCGTGCGGGGCGACATGGTGAACGGGCACGACATCGCGCATGGAGGTTTCATCTTTACACTCGCAGACAGCGCCTTTGCCTTTGCCTGCAACAGTTACAACCAGATCACCCTCGCCCAACAGAACCAGATTACCTATGTCAGTCCCGGCAAACTGGGTGAACGCCTGAGCGCGACTGCAATCGAAGTGTCTCGTTCAGGGCGCTCTGGTACGTATGACGTCACCGTCACAGGCGAGGATGGCCGCACGGTCGCCCTGATGCGAGGGCTATCCCGCACCATCAAAGGCCAAACATTTCCAGAGGACCCCGCCCCATGAAAGACCTCACGCCGCCACGCGATAGCCTCGACCCGATAGAGATCGCCTCCACGGACGAAATTCAGGCGACGCAGCTTGAGCGCATGAAATGGTCGCTGCGCCATGCCCATGATAACGTGCCCCATTACAAAGCCAGCTTTGATGCCGCCGGTGTGCATCCTGACGATCTGACCAGCCTGACCGATCTGGCCAAGTTCCCCTTCACCGTAAAGCAGGACCTGCGCGACAATTACCCATTTGGGATGTTTGCAGTACCTCGCGAGCAGGTGGCGCGCATCCACGCGTCCTCCGGCACGACAGGACAGCCGACCGTGGTGGGTTACACCGAAACTGATCTGAAAAACTGGGGGCACGTCGTCGGCCGGTCCTTGCGCGCAGCGGGCCTACGAAAAGGCGACCTTCTGCACAATGCCTATGGCTATGGGCTGTTCACGGGTGGTTTGGGCATCCACCTTGGCGCAGATGCTTTGGGGCTGACAACCGTGCCGATCTCCGGCGGCATGACGCCCCGGCAGGTGCGCATCATCACCGATTTCCAACCCAAAGGCATCACGGTCACACCGTCCTACGCTCTATCCGTGCTGGACGAATTTGCCGCCCAAGGGCTTGATCCGCGCGCGTGTTCGCTGGACGTAGGTATCTTTGGCGCCGAGCCTTGGACAAACGCGATGCGAGAAGAGATCGAACAGGCGTTTGATATGCATGCGGTTGATATCTATGGGCTATCCGAGGTCATGGGCCCCGGCGTCAGCCAGGAATGCGTGGAAACCAAGGACGGGCTGCACATTTGGGAAGACCACTTCTACCCAGAGATCATTGACCCCGAAACTGGCGCAGTCCTGCCCGATGGAGAGCTGGGAGAACTGGTGTTCACGTCGCTGACCAAGGAAGCTTTCCCGATCATCCGTTACCGCACGCGCGATCTGACCCGTCTGTTACCCGGCACGGCCCGGTCCATGCGGCGCATGGAAAAAGTCACCGGACGCAGCGATGACATGATCATCTTGCGAGGCGTGAACGTCTTTCCGACGCAGATCGAAGAATGCCTGATGCAGGTCAAAGGCCTCGCGCCGCATTTCCAGATCGAACTCAGCCGCCCGGACCGCATGGATCAAATGTCGGTCCTGTGTGAGGTCGCAGGAGACGGTGTCGACAGTTCGGACGCAGCCAAGCAACTGTCCGGGCTGGTCAAACAGACGATTGGAATCTCGGTCAATGTGGATGTGCGGGATGTCGGAGGTGTGGCGCGGTCCGAAGGCAAAGCCGTGCGGATTTTGGATAATCGTCCGAAATCATAGATAGCGGAGCAGAGGTGTGCCGGAGGCGCACTGAGACGCCCCCAACAAGATCGCTTAGGCGATCATTTCTTTGGCTTTTGCGATCAGGTCCTCGACGGACAGGCCGACGGTTTCCAACATCGACAGATCGATACCTTTTTCTTCCAGCAGGGACGTTACGCTGGACGCGTCCAGATCTGCCAGAGCTGACATATCAATACCGCTTTCGCTGATTTTTGACATGATCTCGTCCGTTCCGCCAAGTGCGCCTGCCGCGCTGCCAAGCATATCTCCAAGGCCCATAAGGTGCTCCTCATTTTATTGGGTTGAATTGCGTATTTGCCCTGTGACGGTGTCACGGCGTGACCCGGAAAAATAGGGGGAATGACGCGCCTGAATTGGCTGTGCTGACACAACTAGCGGAGGACGTCAGGCAGTTTCGACGCAGTGGCGCCGGAAGGCACGTTTCAGCATGTCCAGTTCGGCACGCAACAAGTCCACTTCAGCGCGCAGATCGTCGCCCAAAGCCTCACCCGCGATCAGCGAAAAGTCGGTCAGCTTTTCCTGCGCCGTCTTGTCCATCACCACAAAGGTCTGCACGCCATCCGAAATCGCTTCGCTTGGGACGGGCACTTGTACGTGCCACCCCTGTTCGGTTTCAGCGACGGACACATCCGGGATCGGTTTGTCCAGATGTAGCACTTCAATGCGCGGAACCCCTGTTCCACCCGCCAATGTCCCGTGCCAGACCCCGTCCCGGATCTGCGCATTGCTCACCTGAAAACTGCTCATGCCCGTGTCCTCACAATGACGCGCGGGGTCGACGCGAGAACGTGGCATCCCGCAAAACGACCTGATTCATATCAGGCTCTTCAAAGATCAGATCGACCCAAGCCTTTTCCACCCGCTTTTCATTCAGATTGGTGTAAGCGAGGTCAAATTCCACCATAACCTCACTGTCGTGCAGCGGCAGTTCACGCACGATCTGTTCCGTATTCGGGCCGTGCTGAATGTTCAGCCGCGCGAAAATCTCCAGCGGCTTTTCGAGTTCCACAATCGTGTCCATGCGCATCACATGCGTGCGCTTCAAACCAGCAACCGCGTCCGGCGGCAGATCAACAACGATTGACAGAAAGGAGCCATCAAACTGGAACACATCCATCCGCAGACCATAAGGTGCGAGGTCACTTTCGCGAACATTGCGAAGTTGGCGTAGGGTGAGTTCGGAATACTGGCAATCATGAAAAAGAGTGATTTCATCCCCGAACTTCGTCTTGTTTTCGACGGAGCTCATGCCCGTCACAGGCAGCGGGCCACGCCAAAACTCGGGCCGCCAAGCCCAGTCCGAATTGAACGGTTTGGGAAAGTTGTTCGACCCTTCCACGGGCAACGCCAAACGCTCTTCCGCGCTATGGATCAGGCGGTCCAGATGTGACTTGAGCTGACGCGCATGCACACGCTGTTCCCGCAACGTCGTCAGATCGACAGACCGAGCCTGACGCGCAGCACGAGCCCAACGGCGCAGCATGCGCTGTTGAAACATGACTTCCAGCAATCCACCCTGCTTGGCCATTCTGATGCCGCCCGAATTAGTGCTGTTGTTGTATCCGGGAAATTGGTTTCAATCAAATAAACCGCTCAGCAGCCCGCCAAGACCTGCACGAGGCTTGGCACTGTCGCTGTCCGAGGTCGCTGAAACGTTTCGATCCACAGTGTTATCAGTGGTGCGATCAATCAATGCACGCAAAATGGCGCCACCCTCTGCGCCAGCCATGGCACCCCCTTCCGGAGCATAGGCCGTCAGGCTCAGGACATGCGGGCCAAGCTGCGCAAAGCCACGCCAATGCACGGGCGCCGTTCCCGAAGGCGTTTGCCCACGCACCTGAACCACAGACACGTTGTCGCCAGTGCTACGTTGCAAGACGTCTGCATCAGCACCAATTACACGGCGTTCGACCGCATTCAGATCTGCTGTCCCCACGACAGGGGCGATGGACACAAGGATCATCCCCAACGGCGCTTCTTGAGAACCACCTTTGCCACCCAAGCTGTCACAGCGGGCAAGAATGGCGAAGTTCTGCTTGAGAGAGCGCTTGTCGATGCAAAACCCGGATGGGGGCGACAGGCTCACCTGCCCGCGCATCATCTCTGCGCTGGACAAAGCGACATTGCGACGCTGTTCAGTGCCTGAGTCTTTAGGGTCTGCCTGACCAAACAGGCTGAACCCTTCGCCGCCCGTATCACAAGCGGCGAGGCTTAACCCCAGAATTAACCCAACAACGACCTTACTAGAGGTCCATATACTCATGTTTTTCTGCCTGTCCGCCCGGATGGGTCACTGCCCCTTTGTACGTTTCCCCGACAAGCTGTGCGTATTTCCACAGCGCGCCGGAAGCATAGATCGTCTCTTGTGGGCCTGCCCAAGCCTCTTTGCGCGCGGCCATCTCGTCTTCGGAGAGGTCCACGCTGATTTCACCTTTTACCGCATCAAGCGTGATGATGTCGCCATCTTTCAACATCGCAATCGGTCCACCGTGATAGGCTTCGGGGCCGACATGGCCTACGCAGAAGCCACGGGTCGCGCCAGAGAAGCGGCCATCGGTGATCAACGCCACCTTTTTGCCCATGCCCTGACCGGACAACGCGGCCGTTGTGGCCAGCATTTCACGCATACCGGGCCCACCGGCGGGGCCTTCGTTGCGGATGACGATGACTTCGCCTTCCTTGTATTCGCGCTTTTGCACG
>CAZDXI010000175.1:5528-6362 GCA_964509095.1 uncultured Rhodobacterales bacterium | reverse complement strand
TCGCGGGCGTAAATCTCGGATGCGCGTACCTGCATCTTGATCCGCTCCAACGCCTCTTCATCAACGCCTTCTTTCATGAAAGCCGTCAGTGTTTCATCCAGCGCGGCTTCGGCATCCTCCAAAGACACACCCGGTTGCGGCACAACGATTACGTCGAAGGTCGTGTCATCCAGCGACACACCGCGATAGAACGCGCCCGTATAGACAGCGAGTTCCTGATCAAACTGCAGTTTTTCGGTCAGATAAGACGTTGTCCCACCCCCGAGTAATTCCGCCAAGATGCGCAGCGCAGCTGCCTTTTCCTGTGCGCCGGGATCGCGTTCCGGGGCAATGTAGCCACGCGAAATATACTCTGTCGATACACGAGGATCGCGGAAGATCACGCGACGTTCCGCGGTTTGTGGAGGCTCTTCACTGCGCACGCGCTCTGGCAAGTCCGGGTTGGCAGGGATTTTGCCATAGTGTTCTTCGGCCAACCTGCGCACCTCTTCCGGGGTCACGTCACCAGAGACCACTAGGATCGCATTGTTCGGGGAATAGTGGATACCGTAGAAACCCAGCGCGTCTTCCATGTCGAGCGTTTCCATCTCGTGCATCCAGCCGATGATTGGCACGCCATAGCGATGGTTCAGGTACTGCGCTGCGTTCAATTGCTCGCCAAACAGGGCGCGCGGATTGTTTTCGGTGCGTTGATTACGCTCTTCGATGATGACCTGACGTTCAGTGATGATGTCCTGTTCGGTCAAACGGATGTTCTTCATCCGGTCGGCTTCCATCTTCATCATCAGGCCTAACCGGTCCGCTGCAACCCGTTGGAAGTACGCGGTGTAGTCA
>CAZDXI010000175.1:0-5518 GCA_964509095.1 uncultured Rhodobacterales bacterium | reverse complement strand
AAATCATCCGTGGCTTTGAACAGCAAATGCTCCAGAAAATGTGCAACGCCGGACTGGCCCACGGGTTCGTCCGCTGACCCCGCACGATACCACACCATGTGTTGCACCACCGGTGCGCGGTGGTCTTCCACCACCACAACCTGCATCCCATTGTCCAGTGTGAAATCAGTCACCAGATCATCGGCCGATGCCAATACCGGAGAGATCATTACAGTCAGTGCCGCAAAGAGGCCGCGCAACATGAAGCATCCTTTCATGGTGGTCGTTTGATTTGGATGTACGCCTGCCGGCGGTGTATTCAAGACACCTTTCGGCTTCGTGAACTCATTGCGGAGGCGCAGACGGGGTCCGCGCACCGGCACGACGCCAGCGGCGCTGCTCTGCACGCGGGTCCAGCAATTCGTTGCGATAGACCTTGCCGTAGTTGTCCTCACGTACGATGCGGATGTTGGTGAAGCGCCCACGGCGACGGCGGAAATCTTCGTCTTCGGCAGCCAATTGCGTACGAATTGAGCCGTCCCGTCCAAAGCGCGAAGCATGGTTTACGATGGCGCCATCCCGCGACGGAACCGCCCCACCCGCAGCCGGACGCCGCCCGCCCAAGACGGCCACAGAGTCATTGAGAGGCTGCTGATCCGTCAAGTTGCCTTCGCCGGGTGTCGGAGCCGGCAGGGATGCATAGTCCTCAGGGCTTTGCAGGGGTTTACCGGGAACGATACGGAATTCGTCGGGACCTTCGCCGGGCTTGTCGAGCTCACGCAGGCCCGTATTGGCGCAAGCGCTCAACAGCGCACATGCGAAAACGATCATCCCTGCCTGCATCAAACGCATATGCTGCGCTCCGTTCCTGCTTTGCTTGCCCTTGAATACGCCATTTTCCCGGACCTTGTCACGCGGCCTTTTTCTTGTCCGGGGTCAGGAAGACCAACCCGATCGCACCGGCAAAAATAAAAATGTCCGCGACGTTGAACACATAAGGATTGTTGAAGCCACAACAGGACATATTGAGGAAATCCAGCACATAGCCATAGACCACGCGGTCAAACACATTGCCCAGTGCGCCGCCGATCACCAGTCCTGCGCAGAGATAGCCGATCCCGGGCAGCGGCGTGCGCCGTACCCACCAAATGAGCCAGCCGCACACAACCAGCGCCAGCGCGATCCAGACCCAACGGTTGGCCCAATCGCCGCCGACACCAAAGTTGATTCCGTGATTTTCACCGTAGATGAACCGCAACAAGGGCGGGAAGATATCTAAAGGCCCACGCAGCTTGACCTGCATGACGTGGATCACAGCGTACTTGCTGGCCTGATCGACCAAAAACGCGAGTACTGCGATCCACCAAACCCTTCTCATATCAGTGCCGGAAGTGCCGCATGCCGGTGAAGACCATGGCGAGTCCTGCCTCATCTGCAGCGGCAATCACTTCGTCATCGCGCATAGAACCACCCGGCTGAATCACACAGGTGGCCCCTGCCGCTGCGGCTTCCATCAGACCGTCCGGGAATGGAAAGAATGCGTCCGAAGCCACCGCACTGCCAATCGCCAGCGATTGCGGCAAGCCAATCGCCTCTGCCATGCGCTCGGCCTTTTTGGCGGCGATCATGGCACTGTCCACGCGGCTCATCTGGCCTGCGCCCACGCCAACTGTTGCACCATCTTTGACATACACAATCGCGTTGGATTTCACGTGTTTCGCAATGGTCCAAGCAAAGCGCAAATCGGCCATCTGTTCCGCGCTTGGTTGGACTTTGGTCACCACACGCAACTCCGCATCCGGGACAAAGCCAGTGTCTTTGTCCTGTACAAGCCATCCGCCCGCAACCTGCTTTGCTGCAATCGCCTTGGTCCGTGGGTCCGCGAGCCCTTCAGTCGACAACAGGCGCAGGTTCTTCTTGGCCGCAAAAATCTTTGCCGCATCGTCGCTGACACCGGGTGCAATAACAACTTCGGTGAAAATCCCCACGATCTCTTTCGCGGTTTCCGCGTCCAACGGCTGGTTCAACGCGACAATCCCACCGAATGCGGAGGTCCGGTCGCAGTCAAACGCCTTTTGATAGGCCTCTTTCAGTGTCGCCCCCCATGCAGCACCGCAGGGATTGGCGTGCTTGATAATCACGCAGGCCGGGCCATCCGCCGGGGCAAACTCGCTGACCAGTTCGAACGCCGCATCTGTGTCGTTGATGTTGTTGTAGGACAATTCCTTGCCCTGATGCTGTCTTGCGGTCGCCACTCCGGGTCGGGCGCTGCCATCGGCATAAAAGCTTGCGGACTGGTGCGGGTTTTCACCATAGCGCAGTTCTTGCACCAATTCGCCCGCAAATGCGCGGCGTCGCGGTGTGCCCTCCACCTGCTCGGCCATCCATGTGCTGACCGCCGAGTCATAGGCTGCCGTGCGCTGATAGGCGCGTGCCGCCAGCCTCTGGCGCAGAGAATAACTCGTCTGCCCGTCATTGCCGTCCAATTCGGCCAGCACCTCGGCGTAGTCCTGTACATCCACCACGATGGTCACGAACCCATGGTTTTTTGCAGCAGAGCGGATCATCGCCGGGCCGCCAATGTCGATATTCTCGATCATCTCTGCATAAGGTGCGCCGCGTTTCAGCGCTTCTTCAAACGGGTAGAGGTTCACGACCACCAGATCGATTGGTGCGATATGGTGGCTTTCCATGCTGGCCACGTGACCGGGATCATCGCGCAGCGCTAGCAAGCCGCCATGCACCACCGGGTGCAGCGTTTTGACCCGGCCATCCATCATTTCCGGGAAGCCTGTGACCTCGCTGACGTCCTTCACATCGCAACCGGCATCCCGCAACGCCCGGGCGGTCCCGCCGGTGCTCAGCAACTCCACGCCCCGCTGGGCCAGCGCCTGTCCGAACTCAGCCAAACCTGATTTGTCGGAAACGGAAATCAGCGCGCGTCGCACGGGGGAAAGATCGGTCATCTTGAAGGGAGTCCTGTCCTAGTGGTTCATATCCATCGGCACATCGTCCCTGACCAGATCGCGCACCGCGAGGTCGCTGTCTTGCGGTTTGGAAAGGGACCACCGCATGCGCGACGCATAATCCATCGCGCGCCCGGATAAAACGATCTGTTGTGTCGCACGTGGCTTCAGGCGGTTTGTTTCCAGATAGACCGACGGTTCCAACCGCGCTTCGCCCTGTTCGCAGCGAAAGACCCAAACTTCTCCGCTTTTGAGCATGATCGACACCGCCGCGCCGCCAAGGTCGCTGGTGGCGGTCACTTCCGGATGGAGATGGAAATGCACTTCGAAGGGGATTCCTTCCAGACCGGTGTCATCCAGCGCCTTGTCAAACTTGCGCTTGTCAGAGGCATTCAGCGCCAGAAGCAGGTCTTCCCCTGCGACAGCGCGTCCATCAAAAGTCAGATCGAGAGAGCGCACATGAGTCAGCCCATGCGTTCCAACATAGCCATTGTGCCCGCCCTGAAAGCTCAGGCCATCTGTGGCGTGGCTGATCTCAATCGGGACGCGTCCAGGGGCATCCATCAGCGCTTCGCGCGCCGTGGCGCGGTCCGCGTCACCCAGCCGAGCGCTGGAAAACCCATCAAGGCTGAGCGTCGAATGGGACGGAGTTGCCCGCCCTGCCCGCCGCCACTTGGCCCCGAAACTGGCGCCAGAGCCGCAATTCACGATCATCGGACGCCGCCCTGAGGTCATTTCGAACGCCAATGTCGAGGCATGTGCATTGTGGGACGCGGCGCCCGTTGGCGGCTTGGCCGCATCCACGATCAAACTAGTCCGTCCCGCCGACAGCCTTGCAAAGCCCATGGAAAGTCCGTTCGGTGCAAACGATTTGACCCCGGACACTGCCAGCGCATGATCCAACCGTCCGTCCAGACCACGTCCGCCGCCATGAAAGCGCGCGAGCCCGCCATCTGCGTGGCGCAGCGTGCGCAAGGATGGTGCAATCCTTTTGATCGCGTCTGTTTGTTCTTCCGGGATCGGCTCTCCGGCTTCGGTCAAGGCCGCGCGCGCCCATGTGAGCAGCGTGAAGACTTCCAAAAGCTCTTCAGGATTGCGCGTAGGGATGCCGCCTTCGGCATCGATCTGCGTGGTACATTCGCGGGACAACGCGCGGATCGCAGGCTCTGCAAGGTTTTCCAACCCTTCAAGGGCCATTCCGGCATAGACCAAGCCGGTCAACGCCTCGAACCTTGGCAAACCAGGCATCGCACTTTTCCAACGTCCAGACAGAAACAGGGTCTGCTGGGACAAAGAGCGGAAAAATCGGCGTGAGTCGTCGCTTTCCTGACCGCGCAGCAGGAACAGCGCGTGGTTGATCCAACGGATCAATCGGCGTCCGGCCAGTTCCGGGGTCCACCCCGGCCCGCTTCCGCGCCCGTAGCGTTCGATCCAAGCCCATAACCAGCGTTGCGCCGTCGCGCGGGCTTCGGCGTCCCCGACAGCGACAAGATCGTCGAGCCAGCTGAACCCGTGAATTTCTGCTAGGAAGCCCGCATCCGGTGCTGGCAAATCCCAAAGATCAGTCCCTCTCGCGGTTAACAAATGCCCGGAAAACAGATAATTTCCTGCAATCAACTGCCGTCCTCGGGCAAAGGACCCAATCGTGCGCGGCTCAGGAGCAGAAACGAAGGCGGTATCCAACCGCGAGAACGCAACAGCCCGCGCGCGGACGCGGTTCATGAACCGTGTGCGTCTGCCAACAAGACTGTGCTGGTTGATCATCTACTCCGCCCCTGTGCTCTCCCGGCACGATTTGGAGATAATCTATCGCTGAAAGGGCCTCAAGTCACCGGTTGCTTGGTCGATCAGCGTGCTTTGCGCAAAGGAGCGATATAAAAGCCATCCATGCCGCCCTGATTCAACCAGAAGTCGGGCCGCAGTCGGAGCCCACCTGCATCACTGCGCCATTCCGCTTCGATCCAATCCTGATCGAGCGCTTTGTGATCAAGTTCGAGACCCTGGTGCCGGTCCAACGCCGATTCTACCTGAGCCTCGCCCTCATCGGGCAGCAAGGAACAGGTGCAAAACACCAACTGGCCGCCCGGGCGCAGCAGTGTGAGCGCGTGATCGATCAGTTGGGTTTGCAGATCAAACAGCCCCAAGAAATCCGACCCATCTTTGGCAAAAGGCAGGTCGGGATGACGCCGGATCGTACCTGTTGCGGAACAAGGCGCATCAAGCAAAACTGCATCCCAAGTCCCGGTGACTTCACGTGCGTCACAAACGCGAATTTCCGCCGCCAACCCGGTGCGGTTAAGGTTTTCCGTGACCCGCTCCATTCGAGACTCCGACGAATCCACCGCCGTGACCGTCTTGCCCATTGCAGCCAGTTGCAGGGTTTTGCCCCCCGGTGCGGCACACAGGTCGAGCACACTTTGGCCTTCGATCAGATTTGCCGGAATCGCCGCGGCTGCGTCCTGCACCCACCAATCGCCGGCATCATACCCCGCCAGCGCAGAAACCTGCCCCGCGTTTTCAATCCGCACAGAACCGGTCGGTAACTCAGTCCCACCTGTCTGTTCCGCCACTGC
>CAZDXI010000174.1:5424-6367 GCA_964509095.1 uncultured Rhodobacterales bacterium | reverse complement strand
ATTGTTCAAGCCTTCCAGTGGCTTAGAAAAATGGTAGCGAGTTCGGTACTCGCCTCCATTTTACATACAAAACCAATCCCGAACGCTTTGCATGTTCCCCACGCGCACCTCGCATCGCTGCGCGTTGAGGTGGCGTGAGCGCTATGCTGTCTCTTGCAAATCGGAGCAATCCCTCGTTTTATTGACTCAGCAATCAATCAAAGATCAGGGAGACACTTTGTGACACATATCATCAAAACTTCTGCATTGGCGCTTGGCCTTTCTGCAGGGATGGCGGCAGCGAACTGTGAGTCAGTCACGTTTTCGGATGTGGGTTGGACGGACATTACCGCCACAACGGCCGCAACGACAGTTGTATTGGGGGCGCTTGGGTATGAGACGGATATCAAAGTCTTGTCCGTGCCGGTGACATACACATCCATGGCCAAAGGCGACATTGACGTATTCCTTGGCAACTGGATGCCCACGATGGAAGGCGACATTGCCCCCTACCGCGAAGCTGGAACCGTGGACACCGTGCGCGCCAACCTGGAAGGCGCCAAGTACACGTTGGCGACAAACGCGGCTGGTGCTGCGCTTGGGATCAAGGATTTTGCAGATATCGCGAAACAGGCCGACGCGCTCGACAGTGAGATTTACGGGATCGAGCCGGGCAACGACGGCAACCGCCTGATCCAGAGCATGATCGATGACAACGCCTTTGAACTGAATGGGTTCGAGGTGCGCGAAAGCTCTGAACAGGGAATGCTGGCGCAGGTGTCGCGGGCCTCCAAGCGGGATGAGCCTGTGGTGTTCCTGGGCTGGGAACCGCATCCGATGAACGCCAATTTCGACCTGACATATCTCACGGGTGGTGACGATTTCTTTGGCCCCAATCTGGGTGGTGCAACGGTCTATACCAACACCCGAGCGGGCTATGTGGGCGAATGTCCCAATGTGGGCA
>CAZDXI010000174.1:0-5414 GCA_964509095.1 uncultured Rhodobacterales bacterium | reverse complement strand
GGCGCGATCCTCGATGATGGGCAGGACCCGGATGAGGCCGCAACGGCTTGGATGTCGGCAAACACGGACACCGTGGCAGGCTGGCTTGATGGTGTGACGACCAAGGATGGTGGCGATGCCAAAGCGGCTGTGATGTCAGCGCTCGGTAAGTAAGCGACCATGACTGCGCCGGTCATTCTTCTGTTCGATAGCGGTTCCGGACATACCGAGACTCTGGCGGGTTTCGTGTCGACCGGGATCGAACAGGCTGGAGGTACGGCGCAGTTGATCAACCTTGCAGACGGGCCATTGGATTTGGCCCGTCTGAACGCAGCAGCAGCGATTGTGTTTGGCACGCCGACCTATATGGGCGGCGTTTCTGCGCGCTTCAAAACCTTCATGGATGACAGTGCTGCGGTTTGGCACACACAGCCATGGCGCGACAAGATCGCGGCTGCATTTACAGTTGGCGGCAACCGATCCGGGGACAAGCTCGCCAGCTTGCAGCACCTTGCGATCTTTGCCGCGCAACACGGCATGATATGGGTAGGACAGGATTTGATTGGGCCCTCCCCAAAAGACAACACTCCGCGCGGGATCAACGCAGACGGATCATGGCTCGGCCTGATGGCTACACAATCGAGCGATCCCGACCAACCGATCCCCGCCGGAGACGCCGAAACCGCCACGAATTTCGGCACCCGCATCGCACACACTGTTGCGCGATGGGCCTGAACTCAACGATTGGACGCACATGGACTGGCTGACCGACAACAAAATCCCCATCGATGACGCGGCAGAGGCCGGGTTCGACTGGCTACAGACGAACCTCGGCTGGTTCTTTGACGGGCTTGCCGTCGTGATGGAGGCTCTGATTGACGCGATCCTCTGGGTTTTGCAAACGCCGCACCCCCTGATCATCATCGCGGCATTTGTGGCGCTTACATGGGTGATCCAGCGGAATTGGAAGACCTGCGCGTTCGTCGCTCTGGGGTTCCTGTTCATCCTTAATCAGGATTACTGGGAGGAAACGACCGAAAGCCTGACCCTTGTCTTGTCGGCTTGTGTGGTCTGTATGGGCGTCGGTGTGCCCATCGGCATCGCCGCGGCACACCGCCCGCGTCTTTATGCATGGATGCGCCCGGTGCTGGACCTGATGCAGACACTGCCGACCTTTGTGTATCTGATCCCTGCGATTGTGTTCTTTGGCATCGGTATGGTGCCCGGACTGATCGCCACCGTGATCTTTGTGCTGCCTGCGCCGATCCGGCTGACGCATCTTGGGATTTCCTCGACCCCGCAATCGCTGCTGGAGGCCTCGCAGGCCTTTGGCGCAACGCCTACACAGACCTTGTGGAAGATCGAACTGCCCTACGCCCTGCCCCAGATCATGACAGGACTGAACCAGACGATCATGTTGTCCCTGTCGATGGTCGTGATCGCGGCCCTTGTGGGCGCGGACGGGCTTGGTGTGCCGGTGGTGCGTGCGCTTAATCAGGTGAATACCGGCCTCGGGTTTGAAAGTGGCTTTATCATCGTCGTGGTCGCCATCATGCTCGACCGGATGCTGCGGGTGGGTGAGAAATGAGCAACGCTGTCGAATTCCACGACGTCTGCATCATGTTCGGGGAAACCCCGGACAAGGCGCTTCCGCTGGCGGACGCCGGACAAGAGCGCGCCGAAATTCAGGCCGCAACAGGTCAGGTGCTTGGTGTGCATGACTGTTCCCTGACCGTGGCCGAAGGCGAAATCCTCGTGCTGATGGGCCTGTCCGGCTCTGGCAAGTCCACCCTGCTACGTGCCGTCAATGGTCTGAACCCGGTTGTGCGGGGCCATGTGAACGTGAACGACGGCTCTGGCATGGTTGATGTGACCCATGCCGACCCCACGACGCTGCGGCGCATTCGTCAGCAGCATGTGGCGATGGTGTTCCAGCAATTTGGCCTCCTGCCTTGGCGCACAGTGCGCGAAAACGTGGGCTTTGGCCTCGAAGTGGCGGGCATGGGCGTCAAGGAACGGGCCGCTGTGGTGGATCGCCAATTGGAACTGGTGAACCTGTCCGACTGGGCTGAACGTAAAGTGGGCGAATTGTCAGGCGGTATGCAGCAACGTGTCGGCCTTGCCCGCGCCTTTGCTACAGATGCGCCAATCCTGCTGATGGACGAGCCGTTTTCAGCCCTAGATCCGTTGATCCGCACCCATCTGCAGGACGAGCTTTTGTCTCTGCAACAGGAACTCAAACGCACGATCATCTTTGTGTCTCATGATCTGGATGAAGCCTTCCGCATCGGCAATCGCATCGCGATAATGGAAGGCGGACGTATCGTGCAATGCGGCACCCCGCGCGAGATTTTCTCTGACCCGGCAAGCGATTACGTGGCGGAGTTCGTGGCTAACATGAATCCACTGGGCGTGTTGACTGCGCGCGATGTCATGGATGCGGGCACCGCCTCTGGCCTTCGGGAAATCGACGCAGAAACGCCGGTGCGCGATATCATCAAGAATATCGGTCCAGATGATGCGCGCCTGTCCGTTGTGGAAAACGGCGCTGCAATCGGGACTGTGAGCGCGCTGAGCGTCGTGCAACGTCTGGGACAGGACGCTGGATAAAACCGTCGCGTATCGCTGTGAACCAAGCGGCGATTAAAGATGCAGTTCAAACGTTGCATCGGACGGGTCGCGCCATCCGTTTTGGCCACCATTGGTCAGGATGATCCGGTCATCGATTACATGGGCCGCCGGCGCGTAAAGCGTCTGCGGCAATTGCCCCAGATCTTCCCAACGCCCGCTTTCAGGGTCGTAGGCAATCACGTCATTCAGGCTTGACCCCTTGGGCCGCAACCCTGTTGCGACGTCCAGTTTGTATCGCAACCGGCGGAATATATGGTGCGCCAGAGTGCCTTCACAGCGGCAGCGCCCGGTGGGGGAATTGTTGCGCCCGCCAATGCAGATGATCCGCCCCTCATGCACGAACGTGCCCGGCTCGCAATGCGACCGCCGTCGCGACAGCGGCTCAACTTCTTCCCAACGATCCGCGTTCGGGTCAAACATGTGAACGCAATCAAGGTCAGGCTCCGCAGCCGCAATCCCCTGCAATCCCGGTAGGTCGTGGCCCAAATGGCCTCCGATCGCGTAAATCTTTCCGTCCAGTACAGCTGTCGCGGCGTGTGTGCGTGCTTCGGGCATGCCACATAGCCGCCGCCACGCATCCGGGTTGTCCATATCAAGCACCCAGTGATCGTCCCGGTTGGTGCAGCGATCCGCATCCAACCCACCGAAGTAGTGCAACTGCCGCCCCATGACCGCCAAACCACCCGACGCCCGGACCTCCGGCAAAGGCGGACCATCGTCCCAGCGATCCTCAATCGCGTCATATCGAGCAGTTGTTTTGACCCCTGTGCCCGGATGTTGGCCCTCATAGCCGCCTGCCAGCCAGATATATCGATCATCCTGCACGGCTGCCGTGAGATGGCTGATCGGTTTGGGCGCATCGCGTTTGCGATCCCACCGATCCGCTGCGGGATCATAGGCGTAAACGGCATTGGTCGCAGACAGTTCCGGCTCCAGATGCCCGCCGATCACGTACATCTTACCGCGCACCACAGCCACTGCGCTTTCAAACCGGGCCATCGGTGCATCTGCGCGGGGGGTGACGCGTAGCTTGTCGTATAGGCCCATCAGGTCCGATCCCTTACGGCGACCTCAACCAGTTCCAGCATGGAGCGTGCCCAAGCGTCCCAGTTCAACACAGTTTCGAACCGATCCCGAGCACTCCGCACCATATTGGCATAGCTTGCTTCATCCGTCCAAATGTTGCGGATCAAAGATGTGGCAATGGCACTGCCCTCTCCTTCGGCCAACAACATACCGCTTTGCCCATGCACAATGCAGCCCGACACGCCGCCTGTGTCGCGCGCAATAACTGGCAGGCCATGCGCTGCGGCCTCTGAATAGATTGCTCCGAACGTCTCCGCCTGACTGGGCATGCACAGGAAAGACGCCTCTTTCCATAAGGTTTCATACAAGGCGAGATCCTCGGGGATCTGTTTGTTCAAAAAACCAATCCGGCGCAGGTTGGGATGTTCAACGCCCGGATCAGCCCCCACCACGGTCAACGACGCATCAATTCCGCTGTCTCGCAACGCGCACATGGTTTCAAAGGCAACCGGGCCGCCCTTTCGTTCCCAATCTCCACCTATAAACAACAGGTTGCACTGCGTCTTTGCTGTTCTTGATAATGCCTCTTCGCGGCTGGGCGGGTCATCAAGATTGGCACCGTAAGGGACCACGTGGGTCTTTTCCGCCGGAACACCGTAGTCAGTTTGCGCTGATTTCGCTGCCCAATCGGATGGGTAGCTGCACACATCGGCCCGCGACAAAGCCGCCTTTGACACAGCATCTGCGCGACGCCTTGCTGGCCCCCAGAACTTTGTGTGTGTCGGGTAATAATCCATGATCGCGGCGAAGGTCGTGTCCGAGTTATGAACCAGCGGCACGCGCCGCGTCAGCATCGGGATCAGGAAATCCACGTTCAAACAAATCAGCGCATCCAGCTTTGCTTTGCGGATTTGTGCGTTGGCCCGCGCAGCATTCAGGCGGCGCGCCAAGACGTGCTCACTCGCCAACACCGTGCGCCCCATCAAACGTCTGGAGATGTTGTTGATTTTGTCACTGACCGGCGCATTCATCTGATCCCCGGCATCAATGGTCACCAGATCAGCCCCTTGTCGCACCAAGGCGGCGTGCGTGAAATACGGTACCCCGGAATAGGATCTGACATCCTTCGGATCACCGGGTCCTAGAAATCCGATCTTCATTACAAAATGCCTCAATGAAAGGTGTGTTTGAATATATCAGCCCAGATAACGGCATGAAATTGCGACAACATAATAAAAACTGACAATTTTTCCCGGCCTGAAGCCGAAATGCGACATTTCCGCTTCACCTCGCGCACAGCAAAGTTCAGGAACCGCGCGCCTTCAGATATTCCATCAACGCCGGGCGCACAGTCATGTCACCGCGATGGCGCGCGTCTGCAATGACCTTGCGCACTTCACCAAGGTCCGCGCGCATCAGCATGCTTTTTACAGGCCCGATCGACGCAGGGCGCATCGACAATATGCGCAGGCCAATAGCCGCAAAAGCCAAGGCTTCGACAGGACGCCCAGCGTCTTCGCCACAAAAGCTGACCGGTGTGTCGGTTTCCGCACAACGTTCCACAACGCGTTCGATCAGGCTCAGGAAGCTGACATTGAGTGTATCATAGCGCCGCCGCACCCGCTCATTCTCTCGATCTGCTGCAAAGAAGAACTGCTTGAGGTCATTTCCGCCGATGGAGATAAACCCCACATCTTCAAAGAATTTGCGCGGCGCAAAGGCAAGGCTGGGGGTTTCCAGCATCGCTCCCACTTCAATCGAAGACGGCAGCACATGAC
>CAZDXI010000173.1:0-6400 GCA_964509095.1 uncultured Rhodobacterales bacterium | reverse complement strand
TGCCACTTGTGCTGCCCATTTAGCGCTAACCTGCGATCTACCACGGGGCGTTCTTAGTCATTGCACCCAAAAAATACGTTTCTTTCAAGGTCTCGTCAAAGACCAGACTGATGGCCAACTTGGCAGGTTGGGTGCTCGCACCCGTCACGCTCAGCTCTGCTTGTTGACCTGCGTGAACTCCAGCTCAACCGGGGTTTCGCGGCCAAAGATGGACACGGTGACCTTGAGGCGCTGGTTCTCGTCGTCGACCTCTTCGACCATGCCGTCGAAATCCTCGAACGGGCCGTCGCCGACTTTGACCTTCTCGCCCACCTCGAAGTGAATGAGCGTGCGTGGGGCTTCTTCGCCTTCCTGCACACGGTTCAGGATTGCGTGGACTTCCGCATCGCGCATCGGCATCGGGCGGCCTTGAGGCCCGAGGAACCCAGTGACGCGGTTAATGGAGTTGATCAGGTGATAGTCCGCATCAGACATTTCCATGTGCACCAGCACATAGCCCGGCATGAAGCGCTTTTCGGTGGTGACTTTCTTGCCGCGACGGACCTCGATCACCTCTTCGGTGGGGACCAGAACTTCGTCAATGTCGCTGTCCAGCCCCTGCTCTTCAGCTGAGGTGCGGATCTGTTCGGCAATCTTCTTTTCGAAGTTGGACAGAACCGAGACTGAGTACCACCGCTTTGCCATTGTTCCCGACTTTCCTTTGTTCAATCCGGATTCGAGTCCCGGAATTAAAATGGGCGTGCAACTCGATTCGCCGCACGCCTCACATTTCTTGGCACGCCGGATACCCCGGCCATTCTACAATTTCAAGGGGAGGGTTTAGAAAACCCATCTCGGAGCTGTTGCTCAGAACATGCCCAGAATGCCGCGCAGACCGCCGCGAATGGCCAGATCAACCAGCGCAAAGAATACGGCTGTCAGCGCAGCCATGATGAACACCATCACAGTCGTCAGCATCACCTCGCGGCGCGTCGGCCATACGATTTTGCCCACTTCGGCGCGGACTTGCTGGAGAAACTGGAACGGATTGGTCACGGCGCGGCGATCCCTGATATGTTTGATCGCTGCGATGTAACCGCGCGCGCGCCCAAGTTCAAGGCCCGCGCGCCTTGCGAAAGGATCAGCCCTGACTTTGCAGTTGATTCAGGCGATCTGTGACTTTTGCGTCATGCTGACGTTCAAGCTCTTCGATGTTGCTGAAATCGGGCATATAAAGACCATCTACGGTGCCTTCCGGGAAGCGATCCAGCAAGTTGTCCCACATCACCGCAATATCATCGAGCTTGTCATAGATCGCATCTTTACGTTCCGGATGCTTGTCCGCATAGGATTTGGCGAACCGGGCAACAGAGTCCCACAGCTTGTCCGCACCAACAAAAACAAAGAGCCCAACGGTCAGGAAGACCGTCAAAACGACCAGAAAGAAGACCGTTGCAGGCCAGATAACGACGCACAGAATTGGAACCGCCCAAGCTAAACGGCGTGGCGTGATCTCTGCGCGGATTTTGGACAATGTCAGATCGGCGTTGGACACACGAGTTTGCTCTTCGGCCTCGCGCAGCATGGGCATCGGCTGTTCCTTGGTTGCGTCCTCAACAGGAGTCGCAACGTCTTTGGACATCGCAATCTTGGGCAAAGACAGGCTCGGCAAGCTGAGTGCGGGCAGCTGGAAGCGTTTCTTCTGCTTTTTCGGCGTTGCTGCTGCTGGCTGCGAAACTGCTGTGTCTGCCACGCCGTGTTGAACTGAAGTGCAATCTGACATCTTGCTTTGCACAGGTCGCTTCACGGCCGAGTTCTGTTCCAAATTCGGGACAGACGTGTATTTCGGGCGTGCCACCTTGTCCTCGACAACCGCGACAGGCGCGAGGTTTGGGATCGGTTCCGCGTCGACCATCGGCTGCGGATTGCGCTCTTGCGCGGGGGCGTCAAATTCGTTTTCGTAGTCCGCGAGAATGCTTTTGATTGCATCAACAGTGACAGCTTCATCTTCGCGCGACGGTTTTCCTGCGAGCATAATTCGATACCTGTACTAAACACCAACACATGGCCGGCCCTGCTTTGAATTTGGCTTGTGCGTTAACTTACGAGCAGCAATGAAGCCGTATTCGGGGCGGCATTGAGACAATTTTTAGGCAGCGAATTTGGCAGATTTGAGGCAATAGCGCGGCTGAAATTGGGCGTTAACAGTTGGTTAACGCAGATGTGGTGTGAGAGGTGCGCTTGGCCGCAATATGTTGGGCACTTCCCGTCCCTAGGCTGGGGCCTTGAAAACAAGCGACTCACCCGGGGCATAGATATGAAAATGTTTGGAAACGTGGATTTGTGTTAACAAATTGACCGGCTGGCAGGGGCACCAGGGTTCGAACCCGGGACCTACGGTTTTGGAGACCGTCGCTCTACCAACTGAGCTATACCCCTAGACGCCGTGCGCGAGGCGTAAGCCAAGCCAGACAGGAGATCAAGTGCATTTGATCATGTTTCGCGGGCAATCGGCGCATTCGCCACGTCCCGCACGGATCAGGCTGCGTCCTGTTTGGAATAGGACGGGCTGGCAACGATGCCTGCATCGAACAAACGCCCGATTTCACCGTCACTAAGCCGAGCCACATCGCCAAGGATTTCTTCGGTATGCGCACCAAGCGCCGGAGCCGGACGGGGGGACGTGCGCGGGCTCGCGGCAAACTTGGTGGGCAGACCCGGCACTGGGAAAGCACCGATCCCGGGTTGATGCAGCGTTTCGAACATGGGGTTGTCCGAGCTGAGATCCGGGTCGTTTGCCAACGCCTGTTTCAACGTCTGGAAGCGGGACCATGTCAGGCCGAGGGTATCAAATTGTGCTGCGAAATCATCCACGCGCTGCGCGGCAAACCACGGATTCAGGATCGCGGTTATGTCGTGACGCAGCTCCCAGCGCACGCCTTCATCTGCCAGCTTGCGCCCAGTACGCGCCTCCAGCGCCGCCATTTGTTCTGCCGTGTCGGTGACTTTGATCAGAAGCGACCATTGCCGACGGGTCAGACCAATCACCATCACTCGACCGCCACAGGCACACACGAAATCCTGCCCGTAAGCACCATAGAGCGCATTACCGGATTTTTGACGCTCTGACGTGTTCAACGCCGCGTCCCCGATCAGACCCAGATGTCCAATCGCTGCAGCGGCCACATCCTTCAGCGCCACATCGACGCCCTGCCCTTGTCCCCGACGCAGGCGATGACGCTCTGCCGCAAGAAGTGCAGAGACGATTTGTTGACCACCCAGCAGGTCCCAAGCCGGAACGGCATTGGCGACCGGGTCGGGATGACCTTCCGGGCCAGTGATATCCGGAATACCAAGCGCAGGGTTCACGGTGTAATCTACCGCCGGACGCCCCATGCGATCCCCGGACAAGGTAACGGTGATCATGTCTGCGCGGTGCTGCGACAGCGTTTCGTGATCGAGCCACCCTTTGACCTTCAAATTGGTGATGAACAGGCCAGCATCTTCACCATCGGCTGTAATGATCTGCGTGACCAACTCGCGCCCTTCCTCGGTGGAACTGTCCACTGCTACGGACTTCTTGCCTTTGTTCAGCCCTGCCCAAAACAGGCTCTGCCCGGAGGGCGCAAGCGGCCAACGCCCGGCATCGAGCCCACCTTGCAGGCGATCAAAGCGGATCACTTCTGCACCCATCTGCGCCAGCGTCATGCCCGCAAGCGGCACCGCCACAAAGGCAGAGCTCTCGACAACACGCATTCCGTTCAAAAGGTTCGTCATACTGTGCCCTCCCAAAGAGCGCGGGCAACGGTGCCCTGATGGCCCGCCTGCCCCGCATAAAGCGCAAGTCCGCCGTCTTCGTCTTCTACTGCTGCAAGGTCGAGCTGCCCGCACCCAAGGAACATCGGATGCACGCCGCGAAATTCGAAATGGCTGGGTGGTCCGCCACGATGTTCCTGAGCAAGCTGCATCAACTGCATGGCCTGCAACGGCCCATGAATCACGAGCCCCGGATATTTTTCGACCGATTGCGTGTAAGGCAAATCATAGTGAATGCGGTGCGCGTTGAAGGTAATCGCAGAGAACCGGAACAGCGTTGGTTCACGCACGTCGAATGTCGTCTGCGCGGCGGCGTCAGTTGGCATCGCGCGCTTTTTGGGTGGTGAAAACGTCTCTGGAATGTCGAGGTATACGATCGTCTGGCGTTCCTGTACCGCAAGACCGCGCGGCCCTTTGATGTCGTGACCGACGGTGACAAATACCATTGGGACATCGGCAGACAGCTTCTCATCCACCCGCAGAATTGTAGAGGTGCATGTCAGGACATCCCCGACGGCGACAGGAGCATGAAAGCTGAGTGACCCACCCGCCCACATGCGACGCGACAAGCGGATCGGGGGAAGGAAGTCACCCAGATGAGGATGTCCGTCGGCGCTCAGTTCCGTGTTCGGAACTGTTGGTGTGAATGCGCACCAATGCCAGAGCGGAGGAAGCAGGTCGCCGCGTTCCGGCGCCCGTCCTGTTGGAGGGGCAAGCGTGGCATGGATCTGCTGCGCCAATGCAGGCGTGATCGAACCCTCTATGGTTTTTGTCCGCCCTTCCCATGCGACGACATTAGCAACATCCATAAACATCTCCTCCTGCCTCTAAAATGCCGCCAGACGGAAAATAATCAAATGTTTTTAATGACTTAACGGAATACCATTGTATGCAATTGGAGGTTGCTGCCACTGCGAACGCCGCGCGCGTGTTGATTTAACTCGGAAATCCCGACAAACCTTCGCAGGTGCAGAAATTGGTATTCAATTGTCTACATTAGCGACGGATTGCCGATATACGCGTCCAACACGGTAATTTGCGGAGTTTCACCTATAGCGAGAATCGCTTACTCACTGGTTGCATCACGCTTATTGCGCCAACCAATGCGCCACTGGATGGCGTGCAGAAACGCGCCTTCGGTGGCGAGTGCCTCAAGGTATTTGGACACGCGATGTTCTGGCAATCCATTGTCGAGCGCTATGTCCATCGCGGCATCAGCGCCTTTCAAGTCGCCTTCCTGAACAAGGATCAGCGCGCGGTAGAAATACGGGTAGTTGGCGTTTTCTCGGACAGACAGAGCCTCCTCAATCGCGACTTTGGCATCGTCCAAACGCTTCAGATCCAGCAGGATCATCGCCCGCAATTCCATGTCAAAATAGTCTGGGGATCCCTTGTCAAAGGTTGGCATCAAGGCAGCGAGAGCGTCCTCGAACTCCCCTTCTTCCGTGAGCAAGTCCGCCAGCCAATACCCGATGAAATCGTTGTGGGTTTCTTCCTGACGACGGGCCAGTTCATCAATCGCGATCTGACGCTGGCCCATCGCGCTGAGAGCGCGTGCCCGGCGCACATAGCCCGTGCCGCTTTTTGGTCGCATCTCGATGAAAGTGTTGGCGTCTTTCAGAGCCAGTTTGTAGCGCCCCTCGTAAAACCGGGCGAGTGAGCGCTGGGAGTAGACGCCTGCGGGAACATCACGTCGGTCCGCGGCCCTGTTCAGATACGTCAGTGCTTCGTCATGACGGTCCATATCGTTGAGCACATACCCCAGCCCATAAAGCGACCAGACGCTGTCTTCCTTCAGCGCAAGGGCTTCGCGAAACACCGCCTCAGCAGCTTCGGCATCCCCAAAGTCGAACAACCCCCACGCCTTTTCGCGCAGTGCCCAAGTATACTTCGGCGACATGGCAAGGGCGGCGTCCATCATCAGCAAGAAGCGATCTTGTTCGATGTCTCCGGCATGCCGCGCGCTGGACGCAAATCCAGCGAGGTTCTCGGCTGTCGGTCCAACAGCGATGGAGGCCTCGAAATGCGCCATCGCCTCTACGTTGCGATCTGCATCCCAATCGATCCACCCGGAAATCGTCAGCGCGCGCCCGGAGTCCGGTGCCTCTGCCAGGATGTCATCCACAACCTTCTGCGCACGTTCGTTTTCATCCATGGAATACAGCGCGTCAGCCAGTTCGATTTTCATCTCTCGGCGCTGTGCAGGGCTTGAACCACCGTCTTCCATGGCCGCTTCGCAAATGAGCACAAGACGCTCCGGCGGTTCTTCCGCGGCAAGGCAGGCCCCGGCATAGGTTTGCTGACTGTCTTGCAACAAAGGGCGCGCATCAACGAAGCCGGAAAGACCACAGGCGCAGAAAACGCCAAGACCGATCATCACCACAAATCGTTGCATGCTTTCACCCGCTTCACATACCGCGTCTTGGAGACGCAATGTGAAACGAAAATGAGGCCGCAGCAAGGCGGCCTCATTTGAAAGTTTTAGTGTGGGGTCGTCATCGCTTTTCCTCAAAAACGAATGGCCCTCACACGGCAGGACAACCCGCCGTGATTACTCAATAATCTTTGACACGACGCCGGCGCCGACGGTGCGGCCACCTTCACG
>CAZDXI010000172.1:0-6464 GCA_964509095.1 uncultured Rhodobacterales bacterium | reverse complement strand
GTGATGGCATAGCCGCGTTTCAGACCTTCGTTCAGCGTCTCGGTGACCTGCATGTTCGCTCCTAGCATACGGTAAGGGGCCGCCCCTTACAGAGCGGCCCGAAATTTGCGTCTTACTAGTTTGCGCGGTCCGCGTGTTCAACCATAAAATTAGGTCATCTGACGGCAGCGGATCGCGCTGCCATCGCCCGGTACTTCAGCCAGAAGAAACATAGAGCAGAACAGCCTGATGCATTTCCCGCAACACCCTGTCTGACTGATCGGCCAACGCCGCCAAGTCCGCACGCGACATGGGTGAGTTTGGCTCAACCAATGACAGGCCCAGACGAAACTGCTCCCAATATGTTTCCACCTTTTGCAACTGAACAAGCACCGCCCGTGATGGAGGGGCTGTCACGCCAGCCGCATCGTCCCCGTGGATTAACTTGGACAAAGAGGCATCGAACAATGCGACCGTCGTGTCTAAGTGCTCTTGATTGCTTGCGGCGTTAAGGCCGATAGCAACAAAGCAAGCCTCTTTCATCATCTTTTGACTAAGCATGCGTTGACGGCCTGCAATGTCGATTGTCTTCGCGCTGGCCGGATCAATCACCCCTGCCCCATAAGCGCGCGTAATTTCCTGCACCGCCGCGTTGGACAGCTTCAATGCAGGCAAGTTCAAGTCCATCAATTGCGCAACAACGATACTATGCAAATCGCCATGCGATAGCTGCTGCACTGCGGGGCCGTATGACGCCCAAATGGTGTCGACTTCGGCCAAGGCTGCAACGATATCCGCGTTTTGCTCAACGGGCAGTTCGAGTTCGGGATCACCAAAGCGCAATGCGGTCAGCGTTCTGGAAAAATCAGCATGGGCAGTTTGGGCGACCTTGGCACGATTGTCGCTGTCCACGCCCGCCAAGGCCAGACAACTGGCCGCGGCCATTCGTTGAGACAACATGCGCTGTCGTCCAGACAGATTGATCTTTTGCCTTGCAACGTAAGTGTCAGGTTCAGCCGCATGAACGGAAGGTGTTGCGTAGGATGTGGCGACACAAACAACGGCCAAAGCCAACAGCATCAAGGCACGGTTCTTGCGCCGAACAATTGAAGTCAATACCGGTTTCATTGCCTCAAGGATTCCTATCTCAAGCGTCGCATCGCGTACAATTTCTGCACTTGCACAACCATTTAGATGCCATTGGTTAAATCCCCGTGCACAATGCATTGCGTCGCGCGCATCTGGCCCCTAAAACTGGCGCGCTTGTCATGGGTGTGGGGTGTGCCCTCCTCATGACGAAATGGAAAACTGGGGAGATCGCCAATGCGACGGATCATCATGGCACTCACATTGGTCTGTGCGGGCATTGCGGGCAGCGGGCACGCACAAAATACAGCCAAGTCCGCGCGCATTGTAGTGGAACTGAACACTGCCGCCACATCTGATGCAGGTTGCACAATGACCTTTGTTGTCAGCAACGCGCATGACGCGGATCTCACCAAACTGGTCTATGAAACAGTGCTGTTTGATACCGCCGGACAAGTGGAGCGATTGACGTTGTTTGACTTCGGCATCCTCCCGGCGGGACGTCAGCGGGTGCGCCAATTCGTGTTGCCCAACCTCCAATGCGAAAGCGTAAGTCAGGTGCTGTTCAATGGCGCAAACGAATGTGAGGGCTTGGACAACGGCTTGTGTGACACCACGCTAGAGCCGCAATCCCGCACGGATATCAAGGTGTCTGGCTGATGCGTTCTGACGTGCCCGGCTGGCTTGCACCTCTGTGGCAGATTGCCGAGATCGGCGGCCCGGTTGTTGTCATCCTGCTTGTGGTCGCAGTGCTGACGCTTGCCGTGGTGCTGTACAAGCTTTGGCAGTTCGCAAGCGCGGGCGTCGGTCGCCACCGCGCGCTGCAAGATGCAGTCGTCGCTTGGGATCAAGGCGATGCGGCGGGCGCCAAAGCGGAACTGGGCCGATCCACCAGCTACCTTGCACCAGTCGCAGAGATGGCGATGTCGGGCAGTCCGGCTGACCGGCTTGAAGCAGAAGCAGAGTTGCGCTTTGCCAAGTTGGAACGGGGGTTTCGGTTCCTCGACACCGTGGCGCAACTCGCGCCGTTGTTGGGTTTGTTTGGCACCGTACTGGGCATGATCGAAGCGTTTCAGGCGATGCAGAGTGCTGGTGCGCAAGTCGACCCATCTGCGCTGGCGGGCGGCATCTGGGTTGCGCTGCTGACCACAGCCGTTGGGCTGGTGGTGGCAATGCCGACCTCCGCTGCCCTGTCCTGGCTGGAGGCGCGTATGGACACCGAGCGCGTCACCGCAGACACGGCCATTCACACCATCCTAAGCCCCACAACGACAAAGGCGCCTGCCCATGCCTAGGGCGCGCAACAAACGGCGGCGCATGTCGATGACGCCGCTCATCGACATCATCTTTTTGCTGCTGCTGTTCTTTATGCTGAGTTCGACGTTCACGAAGTTTGCCGAAGTGGAGCTAACGGTGGCTGGCTCTGGTTCTGCACCTTCGGACACTCCGCCCTTATTCCTGCAGCTTGGACCGGACAGTCTGGCGTTAAATGGCCAGAGCTTATCGCTTGAAACGCTTGGCACCTCGCCACTGGCGGAAGCTCAAGACGGCACAACTCTGCTTGTGTCGCTGCGCGGAGAGGTCACGGCGCAGCGACTGACCGATCTGCTGGTCGCGCTGCGCCCTTGGCCGAGCGTAACAGTCACTGTGCTGGGATCCAAACAAATGATCCGCCGCCGCCCATCCAACCGTCAAAACCGCGAACCCACGATCGCTTTGATCAATATCGTGTTTTTGATGTTGGTGTTTTTCATGGTGGCAGGTGCTCTGACGCGACCGTTGGATAAAGATCTGTCGCTTGTGCAAACCCGCGTGCTTGATGGGCGCGCGCCGCCCGATGCGCTCGTGATTCATGCAGATGGACGGCTGGATTATCGAGGCGAGACCCAATCGGATGCCGCCGGTTGGCTGGCCGCACAGGATGACACGGCACGCGCCGAAGTGCGGTTGGTTCCGGATCGCGATCTGCCCGCTGCTGATCTGGTGCGATTGACACGCGACTTACGCGATGCGGGCGCAGAGAGAATTGTTTTGGTGACGGAGCGTGCGCTGCCATGATCCCGAATTCACTCCTTGCCCGAAGTGCTGCGTTTGCGCTGTCTGCAACGACTGTGTTGGGTGTTGTTTACGGCACTTCCAGCAATCCTGTGACTCTGGTCGAGGCGGCAGGCGTTCCCGTCCAGACGAAGCTTGGGAACAGCTTTCAGGATATGGCTGTGGGTACATTACCCGCGTCACCCAGTGACAAGGTGGATCCGGCCCCGTTGGAACGAACCGACGCGCCGCAACCCACCAGTGATGATGCCCCAGAAACGCCGAGCTTGTCTGTAACGGCACCAAGTACCGTGCGCACGCCAGCCAAGGCTGCATCGGTGACAGCACCTGCAGCCGCGCAACAGCCCGAACTGGTTGTTCCCATTCAGACGCGGACAGCCGTGCAGTCAAAGCCCACCGTATCCGCCTCTGAGAGCGCACAAATGACTGCCGCGTTGACGACTTCGCCCTCAGTTGTCCAAACGGTAACACGCGCCGCGCAACCCGCACCTGCAAGTCGCCCATCGAACACCGAGGCATCCCGCGCGGCAACCGCGCTGGTTGCGCCTGCGCCGAAACCCGACACGGCTAAAGTGATTGAACCGGATACGAGCGCGCCGCTGTTGTCTCAACGCCCGAAACTGCGCGATCCTTCAAAGGCACCTCCGCCAAAAGCCGCGCCAAAACGCAGAGAACAGGTGGCCAAGAAGGCACCGCCCAAACCACGGGGAAACGCGACACAACAGCGGACCGCAGGCAGTGTGACGTCTCAGAGCCAGACCGCAAAGGCGGTTCAGCAAGGCAATGCCGGGCGCAAGCCGCAACAGGGCAACGCCAAGGTCTCCAACTACGCAGGACGCATCAACCGCTGCGTCAGGAACCGCCCGCAACCTTCTTTAAAGGGTCACGGGAAAGCGACGGTTGAATTCAAGGTCGCCGCGAATGGCGCGCTGAAACAGATCCGAGTGGTCAAAAGTTCGGGCAATGCAGCGGTGGACAGGACCGCGATTGCGACAGTACGCAGTGCATCCCCCTGCCCACCACCACCAAAGGACGCGCGACGCAGCTTCAAGATGAAAATCGGGGGAAACCGATAGGCGGCTTTATTCTGACTATTTTAGTAAAGAACACTTGCGCAGGCAATCGATTCATGAAACTTACTGTTTTAGTAAGGATTAACCCCACGAGTCGGAGACACCCATGTCCGCACATTCCAAACCGCTTCTGATCGCGACGCTCGCAACCACCATCGCCCTTCCCGCTTTCGCGGATGGGGAGCTGAACCTTTACTCCAGCCGCCACTATGACACGGATGAACGGCTGTATTCCGATTTCGAGGAGATGACCGGGATCACGATCAACCGGATTGAAGGCAAGGCGGATGAGCTGATCACACGGATGCAGGCCGAAGGGGCGAACTCCCCTGCCGACATCCTGCTGACTGTGGACACCTCGCGGCTGGAGCGCGCTAAGCAGGCGGGTGTGCTGCAGGCCATAGATAACGCTACATTGGAAACGCGCGTTCCGGCGTATTTGCAGGACGACGACAACATGTGGTTCGGGTTTTCCCAACGCGCGCGGATCATCTTTTACGATAAAACAGATGTGACGAACCCGCCGAGCGATTACGTCTCCCTCGCGGATCCGGCGTATAAGGGCATGGTGTGTCACCGCTCTTCGTCCAATGTGTATTCCCAGACGTTGCTGGCCGCCGTGATCGCAAACCACGGAGAAGACGCAGCGCGTGGATGGGCCAAAGGCGTGGTGGAGAACTTCGCGCGCGACCCACAAGGCGGTGACACGGACCAGTTGCGCGGGCTGGTGTCGGGGGAATGCGATATCTCGATTTCCAACACCTATTACTTCGCCCGCGCGGTGCGCAAAGACGTGAAAGGCCTCGACAAAGAGGCGATGGACAACATTGGCTGGATTTTCCCGGCGCAGAACGCCGAAGGCGCGCATATGAACCTGTCCGGTGCGGGCGTCGCGGCCAATGCGCCGAACAAGGACAACGCGATCAAGTTTCTGGAATATCTGACCTCTGATCAGGCGCAGGAGTATTTCAGCGCTGGCAATGACGAGTATCCCGCAGTTCCCGGCGTCGGCCTTAGCCCATCCGTGGCGAGCATGGGCATGTTCCGCCCCGATGATGTGGACCTGAGCGATGTGGCCAAGAACGTGCCGGTTGCGCAGGCGATCTTCAATGAAGTCGGCTGGAAGTGATCCGTCAGGCAGCTTGTGCTGTCCCGAAATTGTCGTGATTTCGCATGGCACTCATGTCCAGCAGGACAAATGAGCTCTAGTGATCTCGACGACTTCTTTGAGAAGGTGTCGGGGGCAAGTGCATTCACGCGGACAAACCGGACTTTTGCAGTTGCGGCTATTGCTGGCGCAGCATCGGGTAGCAGGCGCGGCGCTCAGATATCCGCTGCGCGGCAGAGCTCGTCACACCGGTCATTCGTAGGTATGGTTTCGCCTGTAATCAGGACCATACGTTCTCTACAGTCACACTCAACATGCGAGACGCGGGGAGCTTCCGTTCGACCTAGTGATCTGACGGTCCATATCCGACACGTTGTCATTATCTCTTGATGGAGTGCGCCTTGAGCCATGCCATGACCTGAACCACAGAAGAGTTGTTCTTTGCCGACCGCGGCATGAGAACGTAGAAGTCATGTCCTCCCGCCTCCCATGATGCCCCGACTTCGAAAAGACGCCCAGCATCAAGGTCCTGCGCCACGAGAAATCGGCTGACTAAAGCTACGCCTTGGCCCGCGATCGCTGCATCGACTGCTAAAGATGTTTGGCTCAGACGAAGGGCGTGCCGTGATTGGTCCTGCACGCCCAAATGCCCGAGATAACCCGGCCAAAGGTCATGGGCGTCATGGATCTTTGGCTGCCGGGAGAGAGCGTCCGGATCGAGGAGCCCGCCACCCGTGCCGGCAATCTCCGGCGCGGCGACCGCGATCAGCGATTGCTTAAACAATAGCGTTACGTCCAGCGATGCGCCAAAGGGCGGCGATCCTTGACGCACAGCGAGATCGATCCCGTCGCTATAGAAGCTTGAGACCTTCTCAGTTGCCATAATCCGCAGATCGATATTCGGATGCAAAGCGGCAAAATCGGGCAGATTGGGGATCAACCATTTCGCAGCAAAGGTCGGGGTGACGCTGATGAGAACTTTGTTCGGCTCAGGTTTCAACTCGGCGGTTGCGGATCGCAGGTCTGCAAACACCCCTGCTATGCGGCTGTGATAGCTACGCCCCGCCGATGTGAAGGCCAGCCCCTTCGGCACCCGCTCAAACAGGGTTACGTCCAGATGCGCCTCGAGCTGGCGTACTTGCTGCGCTACTGCCCCTTGCGTC